>DATEIF010000723.1:0-6582 GCA_035279205.1 Vineibacter sp. | reverse complement strand
CAGGCCGGCGCAGCGCAGGATGCCCATGGCCCGGCCGCGGTGGCCACGGCCCTGCTGGGCCGCGCCGGCGCGCAGCCGGTGCTGGTGGACGGCGCCGTGGGCCTGTTCGTGGCTCCCGGCGGGCGGCTGCGCGTGGTGCTGCGGCTGGCGTTCCGCAACGGACGCATCGCCGGCATCGAGGCCATCGCCGACCCCGAGCGCCTGCGACAGATCAACCTGGCGGTTCTGCGGGATTGACCGCATCGTTGCGGATCGTCACAGCGGTGTCATGGAACGCGCCGACATGTGAGACCTGGGACGATCGGGGCAGACATGGACTATTTCAGACGCTTCACATTCCTGTTCGCGGCACCGGCCTTCGACGCCGACGATCTCGAGGGCATCCGCTACAACCAGATCATCGCCGAGATCGAGCGCTCGGGCTTCGAGGTCGTGAAGGCGCGCAAGATCGAGGACGCCGAGATTGCGGTGCGCACCGACGCAGCCATCGGCTGCATGGTCGTCGACTGGGGCAAGAAGGGCCTGGAAGGCAAGACCGCGGCGCTGATCAACCTGATGCGCCGCCGCGGCCTGGACTTCCCGATCATCCTGCTGATCCGCCGCAAGCGCTTCGAGGACCTGCCGGTCGAGGTGCTGGATTTCATCGACGGCTACGTCTTCCTGTCCGAGGAGACGCCGGCCTTCATCGCCAAGAACCTGATCAGCCGCCTGAAGCAGTATGCCGACACGCTCAAGACGCCGTTCTTCGGCGCCCTGGTCGACTACGCCGAGGAAGGCAACCAGCTGTGGACCTGCCCTGGCCACAACGGCGGCGTGTTCTACAGCCGCAGCCCGATCGGCCGGGTGTTCATGGAGCATCTGGGAGAGGCGGTGTTCCGCGACGACCTCGACAACTCGGTGCTCGACCTCGGCGACCTGCTGACGCACGAGGGCCCCGCCCTGCAGGCGCAGAAGGAAGCCGCTCAGATCTTCGGCGCCGAGAAGACCTACTTTGTGCTGAACGGCACCTCGACGTCGAACAAGGTGGCGCTGGCGGCGTTGGTCACCGACGGCGACCTGGTGCTGTTCGACCGCAACAACCACAAAGCCGCCCACCACGGCGCGCTGCTGATCAGCGGCGGCGTCCCGGTCTATGTGCCCACCGTGCGCAACGCCTGGGGCCTGATCGGACCGATGGCGTGGGATTCCTTCGATGAGAAGGCCCTGCGCGAGCGCATCCGCAGCCATCCGCTGGTGAAGGATCCCGCGGCCTGGCGCAAGCCGCGCCCGTTCCGCGTCGCCGTGATCGAGCAGTGCACCTATGACGGCACGATCCATAGCGCCGAGATGATCCTGCAGCGCATCGGGCATCTGTGCGACTACATCCTGTTCGACGAGGCCTGGGCCGGCTTCATGAAGTTCCACCCGCTCTACGCCGGGCGGTTCGCCATGGGACTCTCGGATCTGGGACCGGAAGCGCCGGGCATCATCGCCACCCAGTCGACGCACAAGCAGCTGGCAAGCTTCTCGCAGGCTTCGCAGATCCACATCAAGGACCGCCACATCAAGGGCCAGAAACGCCGGGTCGAGCACCGCCGCTTCAACGAGAGCTTCATGCAGCACGCCTCGACGTCGCCGTTCTACCCGCTGTTCGCATCGCTGGATGTCGGCGCGCAGATGATGAAGGGCCGCTCAGGTGAGGTGCTGTGGGACGACACGATCCGGCTGGGCATCGAGCTGCGCAAGAAGATCCGCGCCATGCGCCGGGAGTTCGAGGAGAAGGAGCCGCGGCCCGAGCGGCGCTGGTTCTTCGAGCCGTTCGTGCCCGAGCGCATCGCGATCCCCGACACGTCGCACCCGGGAGTCGTCCACGAGATCGCCTGGGAGGCGGTGAGCACCGACCTGCTCGCCACCAACCCGTCCTATTGGCAGCTGTCGCCGGAGTCGAGCTGGCACGGCTTTCCCGGCACGGCGACGGGTTTCGCCATGACCGACCCCAACAAGCTGACCCTGCTCACACCGGGCTTCGCGGCGGCGACCGGCGGCTATGCCGAGCACGGGATTCCAGCGCCGGTGGTCGCGCAGTACCTGCGCGAGAACCGCATCGTGCCCGAGAAGAACGACCTCAACTCCCTGCTCTTCCTGCTGACGCCGGGGGTCGAGGCCAGCAAGGCCGGCACCCTGATCAGCGGCCTCGTCGCCTTCAAGAAGCTGCACGACGACAACGCGCTATTGGAGGAAGCCATTCCGGAGTTCTATCGCCGGCGTCCGAAGCGTTATGACGGCGTGCGCCTGCGCGACCTGTGCGCCGACATGCACCGCTTCTTCCGCGAGGCCGACGTGAGCGCGCTACAGGCCAAGCAGTTCTCGGCCGACCACCTGCCCGAGATCGTCCTGTCACCGCATGACGCGGCGCGCTGCCTGGTGCGCAACGACGTCGACTACCTGCCCATCGACGCCATCGCCGGCCGCATCGCCACCACGCCCTTCGTGGTCTATCCGCCCGGCATCGCCACGATCGTGCCCGGCGAACGGCTGAGCGAACGGGCGCAGCCCATGATCGACTACCTGCGCATGTTCGAGGCGAGCTTCAACACCTTCCCCGGCTTCGAGGTCGAGATCCAGGGCGTCTACCGCGAGGTCGACGAACGCGGCCGCGTGCGACTCTACACCTACGTGGTGAGCGAGTAGCCTGAGCGGAGCAGTCGTTCGGTCAGCGAAGGCAGTGCTGACGACGGCTGGGACCGCGCCGCTCCAGCGGCGCTCATGAACGGCCAGAGGAAGAGCGCCGCTGGAGCGGCGCGGTCCGACCCGTCATCAGCAACATCACATCCTGAACGACTTACGCATTCACCTGCTCTCACCTAACCATCGATTTCAAATGCATCCCGCAGTTTGCGTGTTTTGATGCCGCCCCGCGGCTGACATGCCGGACAGCCGCACGGCCTCTTTCCATGTGCCCCGGGAAAATACCGCCACCCCACAAGCTGCGGCAGTCGACGGATGGCGTGGATGTCCTTCACCACAATCTTGCGGGGGACGATGATCTGCAGCCCCAATGGATCGGCTGCAAGCATGATCGCGCGAACGGCGGCAGCAGCTGTCACCGTCTCCGGTGATCCGCCATAGTGGCCAATGCGAACCGCCTCATCGTCCGGCACCCGAAGATAGACTCCGACGAGTGTCCGGTCTCCGCGGCGCCGCAGTTCGCGTATCCACTGATGACTAACGAAAAAGTTCCGCAGCACGGGCATCGCGTAAACCCCGTGCTGCCACTTGGGTATACGAATGCCCGCACGTCGTATCGCTGGAACGGCCTTCTCCGGTGCGATGTGCACCAAGAGCGCCATCTACGCCGTCACCTGCTCGCCCAGCCACTCGATCGCGGCCTGGGCGCCGCCCTTGCCGTGCGGGATGCCGAGCGCGCTGAGGCCGACCTCGACCACGCCCAAGGTGCCCAGCACCATGGGCGCGTTGACGTGGCCCATGTGGGCGATGCGGATGCCCTTGCCCGAGAGCTCGCCGATGCCCTGGCCCAGCACGACGCCGCACTTCTGGCTGCAGTAGGTGCGCAGCGCCTCCGGGTCGTGGCCGCCGTTCATCAGCACCGTGGTGACGGTGTTGCAGCGCTCGTTGGGCTCGATGATGTTGAAGCCCATCGCCTGGCCTTCGGCCCAGATGCCGATGGCGCGGCGCACCGCTTCGGCCAGCAGGGAATGGCGCCGGAACGCGTTCTCCAGGCCCTCCTCGAACAGCAGGTCGAGCGCCTGGCGCAGGCCGAACAGCAGGTGCTCGGGCGGCGTGCCGGCGTATTTCTGGTAGTGGACGTCGCCTTCGCGGTCGGTCCAGTCCCAGTAGGGCGTGCGCAGCCCGGCCTTCTTGTGGACCTCGCGTGCGCGGTTGTTGGCGGCAACGAAGCTCAATCCCGGCGGCGTCATCAGGCCCTTCTGCGAGCCCGACATCGCCACGTCGACCCGCCAGGCATCCATGTCGAAGGGCATGCAGCCCAGCGACGCCACGGTATCGACCATCAACAGCGCATCGTGGCCTGCCACGCGCATGGCCTGGCCGATCGCCTCGATGTCGTTCACCACGCCCGAGGCGGTGTCGATCTGCGCCACCAGCACAGCCTTGATGGTGCCGCCCTTGTCGGCCTTCAGCCGCGCCTCGACCTCGGCCGGCCGCACGGCGCGGCGCATGTCGCCCTTCAGCACCTCGACCTCGACGCCCATGCGGCGCGCGGCCTCGCCCCAGCCGATGGCGAAGCGGCCGCTCTCCAGCACCAGGATCTTGTCGCCCTTGGACAACACGTTGGTCAGCGCCGCTTCCCACGCCCCGTGGCCGTTGGCGATATAGATGTAGGTGCGGCCCTTGGTGTTGAACACGCGGGCGATGTCGCGCAGCAAGCTGTCGGTCAGCGCCACCAGCGGGCCGGTGTAGATGTCCACCGCCGGGCGGTGCATGGCCCGCAATACCTCGTCGGGCACGTTCGTCGGACCGGGAATCGCCAGGAACTCACGCCCTGCACGCACGCTCATCTGCTTTCCTCCGCGCGCCCGTAGCGCCTTGATGACTCAGGCGCACGAACACGCCGGAGAGGACCGCGCGCTCGGGTTGTATCGCGGCTGATGCCGGAATGCGCGCGCCGCGGAGACTAGAGCCGATTGCAGTCGAGGGGAACCTGGGAGCGCGGGTGTCCGGGACGCCGAGACGCTAATTTTTCTGATGCTGCATCAATGTTCCTCAGCCTGGCGCTTGCCAAACGCCGCATGACGCGGAACGGTGTCGATGACGCCGTCACGGGGCGACGGTAATGGGGAGTTGGGGGCATGAAACGCATCACGCGCCGGGCAACCCTGGTTACCGCTGCGATCCTACCGTTCGGTGCCGGCGCCCAGCCGCGCTTTCCCGACCGTCCGATCCGGCTGATCATCCCGTGGGCGGCTGGCGGCCCGGCCGATGCCGGTTTCCGCATCCTGGCGGAGTCGGTCGCGCGCAAGCTGGGGCAGATGGTCATCGTCGAGAACAAGTCGGGCGCCTCAGGCATCCTGGGCGCAATGGCGCTGCAGGACGCCAAGCCGGACGGCTATGTGATCTCGCAGATGCATATGAGCGTGCTGCGCCAACCGCTGCTGAACAAGCTCAGCTATCATCCCATCAACGACCTGACCTACATCCTGCAGATCACCGGCTTCGTGATGGGCGTGGTGGTGCGCGCCGATGCGCCGTGGAAGACGCTGCCCGATCTGCTGGCGCATGCCCGCGCCCAGCCCGGCAAGTTGAACTACGGCACCCTGGGCATCGGCTCGACCCAGCACCTCGCCATGGAACGCGTCGCCATCGCGCAGGACCTGAGCTGGACCCATGCGCCCTATCGCGGCACGGCGGACACGCTGCGAGCCCTGCTGGGCGGCGAGATCGATTTCGCCTCCGAGTCCTCGGGCTGGGCGCCGATGGTGCGCTCCGGCCAGCTGCGGCTGCTGGCGGTGTTCACGGCCAATCGGGCGGGCGGATTTCCCGACGTGCCGACTGTGCGCGAGCTCGGCATCGAGGTCACGGTCGACAGTCCCGGCGGCCTCATCGGCCCGCGCGGCATGGACCCGGCGATCGTGCGCATTCTTGCCGACGCCTTCCGCACCGCCGCCCAGGAACCGGAGCATCTGAAGTTCCTCGCCGCGATGGACCAGCCGCTGCTGCTGCTGGACGGCCCGGCCTACCGCGACGCCATGCAGCGGACCCTGGAAGAGGAACGCGCGTTGCTGCGCCGGCTGAAGCTGATATCTGAATAGCACCAGTACCTGGAGTCGCTGGTCGCTGATACACCTGCGCTCTGGATGACAGCGGCGTGGTCAAGGAGAACGCGTGACATGCCCGGCAAAGCGCCAACGCGCACCCGCACATCGAAGGCCGCAGGCAAGCCCGATGCACGGCAGGAAATCCACGAGTTCGTCACCGTGCGCGACGTGCTGCGCTATGCGGTGAGCACATTCCGGGCCGCCGAGCTTCACTTCGGCCACGGCACGTCGACGGCGCTGGACGAAGCGGCGTTCCTCATCCTGGAAAGCCTCCATCTGCCGATCGACGACGTCAACGCCTTCGCCGATGCGCGGCTGACGGCACGCGAGAAGACGCTTCTGGGCGAGCGCATCGCGCTGCGCATCGAGAAGCGCTTGCCAGCCGCCTATTTGACCGGACGCGCCTATCTCGGCGGCGTCCCGTTCCGCAGCGACAAGCGTGCGCTCGTGCCGCGCTCCTACATCGCCGAGCTGCTGCGGTCGCCGCTGTTCGACGGATCGGACGACGCAACGGCCTTGGTCACCGACCCGCATGCCGTGGCTTCGGTGCTCGATCTCTGCACCGGCGGCGGATCGCTGGCGATCCTGGCTGCCTATGCTTTTCCCAACGCCACCGTCGATGCCGTCGATCTCTCGCCGGAGGCGCTGGCGCTAGCCGCCGAGAACGTCGGCGACCACGGGCTCGAGGACCGCATCAGCCTGATCAAGGGCGATCTCTTCGCGCCGGTCGCCGGACGCCGCTACGACCTCATTCTCACCAACCCGCCCTATGTCGGCCGCGCGGTCATGGATCGGTTGCCCCCGGAGT
>DATEIF010000722.1:0-6720 GCA_035279205.1 Vineibacter sp. | reverse complement strand
GCCGCGGCGATACCCGGTTCGGCATCTGCTCGACGACGTTCCTCGAGGAGGCGTTCCGCACCGACTATTACCGCATCGACATCACCTTCAACGATGATGGCAGCTGGACCTATCTGACACGCACGGATCTGGCGGTCCGCGGCAAGGAGCCGGCGTTCAACCACCACGACACCAACACCCTGCGCCGCATCGCGCCACCGGCGCCCAACCCGATGATCGGCGAGTCGAAGAATTAACCCTCCCCCACGCAGTGGGGGAGGTGGCCGAAGGCCGGAGGGGGACCCGACGTGGTCTATGTAATGAAGACCACGTCGGGTCCCCTCCGCCAACCGACGTTTCGACGCTTCGCGTCGAAACGTCGTATCGGGGCACCTCCCCACTGCGTGGGGAGGTGATCACTACGACGGCAGCGCCCTTCCGATCACGCGGGCCAGGCGGTCGGCGAAGGCACGCGGATCGCTGGGCGGCTCGCCGTCCAGCACGCGGGCCTGGTCGAGCAGCAGGTGCGCCGCGTCGGCCTTGACCCCGTCGTCGTCCTTCAGGCCGGCCAGTGACGCCACCAGCGCGTGGTGCGGATTGATCTCCAGCACGGGCTTGGCACCGGCCGGCAACCGCCCCGAGCCCGCCAGCATCTTCTCGAGCTGGCGGTCCGGACCGGCGGTGGGCGCCACCAGGCAGACCGCGCTCTCGGTCAGCCGCTCCGATACGCGCACATCCGATACGGCATCGCCCAAGGTCGTCTTGACGAACGACACGAAGGCCGCCGTCGGGGCATCATCCGCCGGCTTCTGATCGGCGCTGGCATCGCTGCGCGGGATCAGCGCCAGATCGGCCTCGCCCTGCGTCACAGAGCGGAACGGCTTGCCCTCGAACGACGGCGCCATCGTGACCCAGAAGCTGTCGACGGGATCGCTCAGCAGCAGCACCTCGACGCCGCGGGCACGGAAGCCCTCCAGGTGCGGCGAAGCCTGCAGGCGGGCCATATCATCGCCGGCTAGGTAGTAGATCGCGGTCTGGTTCTCCTTCAGGCCGGCGATATAGTCCTTCAGGCTGCGCCATCCTTCCGGCGCCGTCGTCGTCTTGAAGCGCGACAGGCCCAGCAGCGGCTCGCGGCGCTCGAAGTTCTCGTACAGGCCTTCCTTCAGCACCGCACCGAAGGCATCCCACACTTTGTTGTAGGCCTCAGGTTCTTTCTCCGCGAACTTCTCCAGATCGCCGATCACGCGCGTGGTCACGCCCTTGCGGATGGCTTCGAGTACGGGGCTCTCCTGGATCATCTCGCGCGAGACGTTGAGCGGCAGGTCGGCCGAATCGACCAGCCCGCGCACGAAGCGCAGGAAGCGCGGCAGGATCTCGACGTCGTCGGTGATGAAGACGCGCCGTACATAGAGCTTGATGCGGCCCTTGCGCTCGGCATCGAACAGGTCGAACGGCCGCGTGCCGGGCACGAACACCAGGGTGGTGTATTCCTGCCGGCCTTCGGCGCGCCAGTGGATGGTGAGCGCCGGATCATCGAACTGGCCGGCGACGCTGCGATAGAAATCGGTGTACTCGGCCGCCGTGATCTCGGACTTCGGCTTGGTCCACAGCGCGGCGCCGTCGGCGATCTCGGCCGGCGCATCGCCCGGCTTGTCGACGATGGCGATCGGCACCGGAACATGGCCTGACTGCGCCTTGACGATACGCTCCAGCGCCTCGCGCTCGGTGTACGTCTTGGCGTCCTCCATCAGGTGCAGCACGACGCGGGTGCCGCGCGCCGGCGCATCGGCGGGATCGGCCGCGCCCACGGTGTAGGCACCCTTGCCGTCGGAGGACCACAGCCAAGCCTCCTGCGCGCCGGCGCGGCGCGAGATCACGTCGACGCGGTCGGCGACGATGAAGGCCGAGTAGAAGCCGACGCCGAACTGGCCGATCAGGTTCGTCCCCGCCTCGCCCTCGTTCGCCTGCAGGCGTTCGACGAAGGCCTTGGTGCCTGAGCGCGCGATGGTGCCCAGCGCCTCGACCATCTCGTCCCGGCTCATGCCGATGCCGTTGTCCTCGACCGTGAGGCGGCGCTGCTCGGCATCGAGGATCAGCGTGATGCGCGGCTTGGGATCGTCGCCCAGCAGCGCGGGCGTGGCGATGGCCTCGTAGCGCAGCCGCTCGCAGGCGTCGGCGGCGTTGGAGATCAGCTCGCGGAGGAAGACGTCCTTGTCGGAATAGACGGAGTGCACCATCAGGTGCAGCAGCTTGGCAACGTCAGCTTCGAACGGGCGGCTCTGCGTCGATGCGGCATCGGCGGCAGTCATGTCGGATCGGTTCCCTGGCTGTTTTCGGCGCCCGTCTAAATGGCCCGCGGACTTGATTTGTTCAAGGGTATTTCCTCCCTTAACGGCGGTCGGGAGGACCGTTCCCGGGAGCGCGGGCGTCCCGCCCGCTCATGCGTCGGCGCTGCGCGCCGAAGCGGGCCAGAGGCCCGCGCTCCCAGGGGAAAAACTACACCTGCGACACCACCTCGCGGCGGAAGCGCTGCATCTTGTCCAGCACCGCATCCACCGACGTGCCGGCGAAATCGAAATCGACACTGCTCACACCCGCGGCGCGCAGCGCCCGCAGGTCGCCCGCCATGTCGGCGGCACTGCCGCTGAACAGGGTGCGTTCACCGTCGCCGGCCTTGGCCGGTGCCGCCTCGCCATGGCGCGACACGCGCAGGACCACCCCGATGCTCTTGGGGTCGCGGCCGGCGTCCCGGGCCACCTTGTGCAGCTTGGCGATGCCGCCCTGCAGGCGCGGCAGGCTGTCGAGCGGATGCGCCGGATTGGTGCCGATGGGATACCACGCATCGCCGATCCGCGCCGTGCGCCGCAGCGCCGGTCCGCTCTCGCCGCCGACCCAGATCGGCGGATGCGGCTTCTGCGTCGGCTTGGGCGCGAAGGTGATGTTGTCGAAATGCACGTGCTGGCCCGCGAAGCGCGGATTGTCCTTGGTCCACAGCTCGACAAAGGCGTCGAGATATTCGTCGGTCACCGCGCCGCGGGCCGCGAAGTCGGGCACCTCAAGCGCCTCGAACTCCTCCTTCAGCCAGCCGGCCCCGATGCCCACGGTCAGCCGGCCGCCGGACAGCACGTCGATGGTGGCCAGGATCTTGGCCGTCAGCACCGCCGGCCGGTGCGGCACCACCATCACCGAGGTGACAAACCGCAGGCGCGAGGTCTTGCCCGCCAGATAGGCAATCTCCGTCAGCTGCTCGTGGCGTTCGGCACGGGCGCCGGCGGGAAACTCGCCGGTGGCGCTGTAAGGATATTTCGCGTGGATGTCGTTGGGGATCACCACGTGATCGCTGAAAGTGGCGTAGTCGAAGCCCATGGCCTCGCCTTCGACCACAAGGCGCGTAAGGTTTTCCGGTACCGCCAGCGGCCCCGCCGTCGGCGCATTAAAGCCGATCTGCATTGCTGTCTCCGTCGATTGCATCAGGCCGGATGATGCTACACGATGGGCTAATGACCGAGTCCCAGATTCCCCTCATGGGGCGATTAGAGCAGGCGCCGCTGGGCGAGCTGCTCGCGGCCGCTGCCGCCCTGCGTGACCAGGGCCACGGCCGGCTGATCTCCTATTCGCGCAAGGTGTTCATCCCGCTGACGCACCTGTGTCGGGATGTCTGCCACTACTGCACGTTCGCGCAACGGCCGCGCACTGGCGAGCCCGCCTACCTGTCGCCCGGGCAGGTGCTGGCGATCGCCCGCGCCGGTGCCGCCGCCGGGTGCACCGAGGCGCTGTTCACCCTGGGCGACAAGCCCGAGCTGCGCTACCGCGCCGCGCGCGAGGCGCTCGCCGCGCTGGGATACGACAGCACCATCGCCTACCTGCGTGCGATGTGCGCGCTGGTATTGCGCGAGACCGGCCTGCTGCCGCACGCCAATCCCGGCGTGATGACGCGCGAGGAGATCGCCGCCCTGCGCGAGGTCACCGCGAGCCAGGGCATCATGCTGGAGTCGACCAGCACGCGCCTGTGCGAACCGGGCGGCGTGCATTACGGCTCGCCCGACAAGCACCCGGCCGTGCGCTTGGAAACGCTGCGGCTGGCCGGCGAGCTCAAAGTCCCGTTCACGACCGGTATCCTGATCGGCATCGGCGAGACCCGCGCCGAACGGCTGGATGCGCTCTACGCCATCCGCGATCTGCATGCCGAGCACGGCCACATCCAGGAAGTGATCATCCAGAACTTCCGCGCCAAGCCCGACACCAAGCGCGCCGACGCGCCGGAGCCCGATCTCGACGACCTGCTGTGGACCATCGCCGCGGCGCGGCTGATCCTGGGCCCCGACATGAACATCCAGGCGCCGCCCAACCTGTCGCCCGGTGTCTATCAGCGCCTGGTCGCGGCGGGGTTGAACGACTGGGGCGGCGTGTCGCCGGTGACGCCCGATCACGTCAATCCCGAAGCGCCGTGGCCGGCCATCACCGAGCTGTCGCGGCTGAGCGCCGAGACCGGCAAGCTGCTGGTGAACCGCCTGCCCGTCTATCCCGCCTATGCGCGCGAGCCTGATACCTGGCTCGCGCCGGAGGTGGCCACGCGCGTGCGCCGCATGAGCGATGCCGACGGCCTGGCGCGCGATGATGACTGGGCGCCGGGCAACACCACACCGCCGCCGACACCGTATCTGTTCCTGCCGGCCGTCGATGCTGCGCTCGCCCGCACCGTCGAGCGCGCCACGTCAGGAGATAGACTCGACACCGGCGACATCATCAGACTGTTCGCGGCCCGCGATGCCGACTACCGCCACGTCACCAGCGCCGCCAACGCACTGCGCGCGGCAGTCAGCGGCGACATCGTGCGCTACGTCGTTAACCGCAACATCAACTACACCAACATCTGCTATTTCCGCTGCCGCTTCTGCGCCTTTTCCAAGGGCAAGACGCACGAGGAGCTGCGCGGCACGCCCTATGACCTGGCGCTGGATGAGATCACGCGGCGTGCCGTCGAGGCATGGGAACGCGGTGCCACCGAGGTCTGCCTGCAGGGCGGCATCCATCCGGACTACACCGGCGAGACCTATGCCGGGATCTGCCGCGCCATCAAGGCGGCGGTGCCTGGCATGCACATCCACGCCTTCTCGCCGCTGGAAGTGACGCAGGGTGCCGCCACGCTGAAGCTGTCGGTCAGCGACTTCCTGGCCCAGTTGCAGGCCGGCGGCCTCGGCACCCTGCCCGGCACCGCGGCCGAGATCCTCGACGACGAAGTCCGCGCCATCATCTGCCCCGACAAGGTGAACACGGCGCAGTGGCTCGATGTGGCGCGTGCCGCGCACGGGCTGGGCCTGCGCACGACGTCCACCATCATGTACGGCCATGTCGAGACGCCGCTCTCCTGGGCGCGCCACCTGCTGGCGCTGCGCGACCTGCAGGCCGAGACCGGCGGCTTCACCGAGTTCGTGCCGCTGCCCTTCGTGCACATGGAAGCGCCGATGTACCTGCACGGCCGCGCCCGCAAGGGCCCGACCTTCCGCGAGGCCGTGCTGATGCACGCCGTGGCGCGTCTGGCGCTGCACCCGCTGATCCCCAACATCCAGACGTCGTGGGTGAAGATGGGCCCGGCGGGCGCCGCGATCTGCCTGGACTCCGGCGCCAACGATCTGGGCGGCACCCTGATGAACGAGAGCATCTCGCGCGCCGCCGGCACGCAGCACGGCCAGGAGTTCCCGCCGGCCGCGATGGAAGAGCTGATCCGCTCGATCGGCCGCACGCCGCAGCAGCGCGACACGCTCTACAACCCGGTCCCCGAAGAGCGCCGCGCCGCCTCCTTCGTCGCCGGCGAGCTGGCCCCCATCGTCCAGACCCCACCGCGCAAGCGCGTCGCGGCTTAATCCCTCATCCCTTCTCCCCGCGCAGGCGGGGAGAAGGTGCCCGAAGGGCGGATGAGGGGCTTTGCTTTTGGACCGCGCGCGTCCACGCGCGCATCGGCGCGCAAAGCGCCGACAGTTTTCGCTCAACGCTTCGCTCCGAGCGAGGGCGGGCGTGGACGCCCGCAGTCCGAAAAGCCCCTCATCCGGCGCTACGCGCCACCTTCTCCCCGCCTGCGCGGGGAGAAGGGACAACTACGCCTGGGGTAGTTGCTGCGATACGTGCGGCTGACATCCTGCCGGCAGCGCTGCACGGTGCCGGAGAGACATTCCCATGCCGCGATATTTCGACGACGTTGCCGTCGGCGACACTTTCGAATCCCCGGGCACGTTTCACGTCACGCGCGAAGCGATCCTGGGCTTCGCCCGGGAATGGGATCCGCAGATCTATCACGTCGACGAGCAGGCAGCGAAAGCATCCTTTGCCGGCGACATCTGCGCTTGCGGTGTCCACACGCTCGCCATCACCTGGAAGCTGGCGCACCAGTCCGGCTTCTTCGAGATCCTGCCCATCGTCGGCCTGGGCATCGACGACCTGCGGCTGGTCAAGCCGGTCATGCCCGGCGACCACCTGCGCGTGCGCATCACGATCACGGCGATGCGGCCATCGAAAAGCCGCCCCGGTCAGGGAGTCATCACCAACCTGATGGAGGTGATCAATCAGGCGGACGAGGTCGTGCTGCACTTGTCCTTGTCTGAACTCGTCAGCATGCGGCCTCGGAGCTAGTGCACACCGTCCGATGGAACATCGTCCACGACCGTCGTCCTGAGCGCAGCGAAGGACCTTGCGGTGGATCACTCGAAGAATGGCGGTACCGGAGATCACCCGCGACGGCCGCTT
>DATEIF010000721.1:0-2284 GCA_035279205.1 Vineibacter sp. | reverse complement strand
CCTGCCGGTCGACGAGTGGCTGTTCGCCAACATCAACACCGGCTGCGTCATCAAGTTCAACGAGAAGGGCGAGGTGCTGGAGTCGCTGTGGGACCTGGGCGGCCGGAACCATCCCATGATCACCTCGATGCGCGAACACCGCGGCCACCTCTATCTCGGTGGCATCCTCAACAACCGCATCGGCCGCTACAAGCTTGCCAACGCCGATCCCAACTTCGTGCAGTACGACGTGCGCTGGGGGAAGACGTCGTGATCGCCGCGCTGAAGGACTTCACCGATCGCTTCTTCGGCCGCGGCGAGGCGGCGATCACCGTGCCGCCGTTCGACGGCACCCTGAAGCCGAACCAGTTGCTCGAAGAGGCCGCCGTCGTCTGCGACCTCGACGCGCCGGAGGATCTCGCCACCGACGGCGCCTCGGTCTGGATCGCCGACGGCCATCGCATCCTGCGCCTGGAGGGCGGCACGCCTGCCGAAGTCGCGACGCTCGACGCGCCGATCACGGCGCTCGCCGCGCTGCCAGGCGGCGGGTTTGCCGTGGCGCTGGGGGGCCGTGCGGTGCGCATCGTGGGCGGCACTCACGACGGGCGGACCTGGGATGCCGCCAACGGCCGGGCGTTCAACGCCATCAATGCGCTCAGCATCACGCCGGAGGGCAAGCTGCTGGCGACGGACGGCTCGCAGAGCCGATCGTACGCGCAGTGGTCGCACGATCTGATGGAGCTGGGCCGCAGCGGCCGGCTGATCGAGCTCACGCCCGCCAATGGTGGCGCGCGCGAGATCGCGACCGGCCTGTCCTACGCCTTCGGCGCCTGCGCCACCGCGGACGGCGTCTGGGTCAGCGAGAGCTGGCGCCATCGCGTCGTGTCGTTCAACGGCGGCAAGGCGGGCACCGCCGTGCTCGATCGCCTGCCGGCCTATCCGTCGCGGCTGACGCCGGCAACAGGCGGCGGCTACTGGCTCACCGCCTTCATCGCGCGCACGCAGCTGGTCGAGTTCATCCTGCGCGAGCCGGGCTATCGCAAGCGCATGATGGCCGAGATCGACCCGCGCCACTGGGTGGCGCCGGCGCTCGGCGCTTCCACAACGTTCCTCGAACCCATGCAGGGTGCCCATATCAAGACCATGGGCATCCTCAAGCCGTGGGCGCCGCCGCGATCGTACGGGCTGGTGATGCGGCTGACGCCACAGGGCCTGGTGCGCTACTCGCTGCACAGCCGCATCGACGGCCAGAATCACGGCGTCGTGGCTGCTGTCGACTGCGGCGGCGCGCTGTTCGTGCTGTCCAAGGGTCGGCGCCGGCTGTTGCGGCTGGACATCGCCGACATCGAGCGGAGTCTCCAGGCATGAGCACCCCGGTTCTGGAGCTGCGCAAGGCGACCAAGAAGTACGCCGGCGTGCCGGCCATCGAGGACGTCGACTTCACCCTGCTGCAGGGCGAGGTCCACGCGCTGGTCGGCGAGAACGGCGCCGGCAAGTCGACCCTGACCAAGGTCATGGCCGGCGTGGTGACGCTCACCTCGGGGCAGATGCTGATCGAGGGTCGCGAGGCCGCGCCGCGCACGCCCAACGAGGCGCGCGATCTCGGCATCGCCATGGTGTTCCAGGAGAACAGCCTGGTGCCGACCATGACGGTGGCGCAGAACCTGTTCCTCGGGCAGGAGAAGTTCTTCAACCGCCTGCGCGGCATCTATATCGCCGCCCAGCAGTTCCTGCAGTCGCTGAACTTCGACGTGGCGCCGACCGCCACGGTGAGCCTGCTGGGCGCCGCCAAGAAGCAGATGGTCGAGATCGCGCGCGCCGTGCTGCACAACGCCAAGGTGATCATCTTCGACGAGCCGACGGCGTCGCTGACGCCGGAGGAGAAGAAATACTTCTTCGACCTGGTGCGCGACCTGAAGAAGCGTGGCGTGTCGGTGATCTTCATCTCGCACGCGCTGGAGGAGGCGCTGCTGATCGCCGACCGCATCACGGTGCTGCGCGACGGCAAGCATGTCGTCACCGACGATGCCGCCAAGTTCGACCGCGCCCGCATCGTGCAGGCCATGGTCGGCCGCGATCTGTCGCAGACGCTCTATGGCCAGCGCAAGACCACGGTGCGGCCGCCGGGCAAGCGCGTGCTCTCGGTGCAGAACCTGCGCATGGCCTCGATGGTGAAGAACAATTCGCTGTCAGTGTTCGCCGGCCAGATCACCGGTGTCTTCGGCCTGGTCGGCGCCGGCCGCACCGAGACGTTCAAGGTCGTGTCGGGCGTCATCAAGCGCGACTTCTTTCACGGCGGCGAGGT
>DATEIF010000720.1:0-3579 GCA_035279205.1 Vineibacter sp. | reverse complement strand
TGGGCGGTGCTGCCGATGAGCGTCGGTGCCGCCATGCTGCTGCTGTGGTTGATCCGCCGCGGCGCAGCCACCGGCGTGGCAGCCTTGTTCTACCTCGTGCCGCCGTGCACGGCGGTGATGGCGTGGCTGCTATTCGACGAGCGTCTGGGTGTGCTGGCGCTGGCCGGCATGGCCGTGACCGTCGTCGGCGTGGCGTTGGCGACGCGGCGCTGAGCATGGCTGTCTATCCCGCGTCCAGCACGGCGCCCATCGCGGCGCGGCCCGACTGGGTGTTCGCCTATGGCTCGCTGATGTGGAACCCGGGCTTCGCGACGCCCGAGACGCGGCCGGCCCGATTGCCGGGTTGGCATCGCGCCTTCTGCATCCGCTCCGAGCACTATCGCGGCACCAAGGAGGCCCCCGGCCTGATCCTGGGCCTGCTGCCCGGTGGCGTCTGCCGCGGCGTGATCCATCGGTTGCCGCGGGATGGCTACGACGTCGTGCGGCATTATCTGTGGGACCGCGAGATCCTCAACGACGGCGTCTACCTCGAGACCGTGCGGCCGGTGATCCTCGCCGACGGATCGAGGGTCGAGGCGCTGGTCTATCTCGCCAACCGCGATCACCTGCAATACGCCGGCAAGCTGCCGCAGGCTGACGCCGTGCGCCTGATCCGCCAGGGTGTCGGTGTCACCGGCCGCAACCTCGATTATCTGGTGAACACCGTCGAGCAGCTCGAGGCGCACGGCTTTCGCGACCCCTCCCTGCACGCGCTGCTCGAGGCGGTGCTGGCTTTTGGACCGCGGGCGTCCACGCCCGCCTCGGCGCGATAGCGCCGACGTACTTCGCCCTCCGCTTTGCTTCGGGCGAGTGCGGGCGTGGACGCCCGCGGTCCAAAAGTCATTCAGAGGCTGAACCCCCAGCGCAGCGGATCGTCGTCCTCGAGGCGAAAGACGCTTTCACCGGTGTAGTAGGCCTCGCCGGCGACCTCGACGATCACCGCCTTGCGCGCGCCGGCGGTGGTGTCGCGCACGGCGCGGCCGGTGAAGTGGGCGCCGGTGACGCTCTCGTACGTGCACGTCTGACCCAGCGCGGTCTGGCGCCGGGCTACCTGCAAGGCGATGCGGGCCGTCACGCCGCTGCCGGTCGGGCTGCGGTCGACCTGCCGGCCGGCGAAGATGCAGATATTGCGGCTGGGTGCCGCAACGCCGGTGCCGCCGTCGGTGAAGATCGTGCCGTAAAGGAAGGCGAGGTCCGGATCGTCGGGATGCTGCAGCGGGATGAAACGCCGGACGGTGTCGGCGATCGATTCGCCGGCATCGATCAGCGTCCGGACGGGCGTGGTGCGCACGTCGAGCCCGATGCTGGCCGCGTCCAGAAACGCATAGAAGGCACCGCCGTAGCCGATATCGACGGCCAGCGGTCCCCAGGTCTCGGTCGCCACGATGGCATCGAGCGCAAAGGCGAAGCCGGGCACGCTCTCGAACCGCACGCGGCCGGCGCGGCCGCCGCTCACAGCGACATGCGCCGTGACCAGGCCGCAGGGGCACTGCAGGAGCACGGTCGTCTCCGGCTCTGTCTTCGGCACGCGCCCGCTGTCGACGGCCCAGCGCGCGAGCGCGATCGTGGCGTGGCCGCACATGGTGCTGTAGCCCTCGTTGTGCAGGAACAGCACGGCGAGATCGGCCTCGGGGTGGTCCGGCGGCACCAGCAGTGCGCCATACATCTCGGTATGGCCGCGCGGCTCGTGCATCAGCGCGCGGCGCAGGTGATCGTGCGTTTCACGCGCCTCGCGACGCTTGCCCAGCAGCGTCGGTGCGGCGAACCGCGGCCAGCCGTCGAGGATGATGCGGGTCGGCTCGCCGCCGGTGTGCATGTCGATGGTGCGCAGGGTGACGGTCATGGATGATGTCGACGGTTCGGCCCTCTCCGAAGGAAAGGTCCGACGAACGCTCCTACCTTGTCGCTACACAACGGAGCGGAGTGTAGCCATGTCTCGCATCGAACACGATACCGGCGTCATCTCGCGCATCAGCGCCTACAGCGACGCCGTCGAAATGCGCGGCAACCTGCGCTTCCTCAGCACCTCGGGCACACCAGGTTTCGATGACCAGGGCCAGCTGTCGCCCGATTTCACGACCCAGGCCGAATGGGCGTGGCGCAACGTGCTGAAGGCGCTGGCGGCGGCCGACATGGGTCCACGCGACATCGTGCGGGTGACGCAATACCTGGTGCGGCGCGAGGATGGACTGCTCTACCAGCCGCTGCGCACCCGCTTTCTCGACGGTGCCAAGCCGGCCTCGATGCTGATGTACGTCGCCGGCCTGCCCTGGCCCGAGATGCTGATCGAAATCCAGCTCGACGCCGTGAAGGCGGCGTAGCGTGTCAACCTCTCCGCCCGCTCAGCGGGGGAGAGGGAGGGACCCATCGCGCGAGCGATGGGAGGGTGAGGTGGGCGCTCAAACAGACGCGGTCTCTCGTCGCTAATCGAACCTGTCCCGACACCCACCTCACCCTCCCACGCTGCGCGTGGGCCCCTCCCTCTCCCC
Source organism: Vineibacter sp. (assembly GCA_035279205.1). Classification (GTDB taxonomy): domain Bacteria; phylum Pseudomonadota; class Alphaproteobacteria; order Reyranellales; family Reyranellaceae; genus Vineibacter. Next base: position 1,051 of record DATEIF010000720.1, on the reverse strand, counting down.
CCGCTTACGCGGGCGGAGAGGGGGAGGCGCGTCGCAGTGACTGGCCGATGCGCTCGTTCATCATCTCGATCGAGCCGTCGGTGTAGCAGGCGATCTTGGCGCAGGCGAGGTGGCGGGCCAGCGGATACTCGGCACGCAGCCCGTTGGCGCCCATGGCCTGGATGCAGTCGGCGATGCGCGATAGCGCCATTTCGGTGGCGAACTTCTTTGCGTGCGCCGCCGGCAGCACGGCATCGCCGCCGCGGTCGATCAGGCGCGCGGCGCGATAGGTCAGCAGGCGCGCCGCCTCGAGGTCGGTCAGCGCATCGACCAGCTTCCAGCGCAGGCCCTGGTGCTCGATCACCTTGCGGCCGAACGTCTGGCGCTCGTTGGTGTAGGCCGTCGCGACATCGATCGATGCCGCCAGCATGCCGCAGCACATCGCCGCGACGTAGGCACGCGCGCCGTTGATGCCGTTGAGTGCCATCTTGAAGGCCTCGCCGGGAAGCTGCAGCACCGCGTCATCCGGCGCCACGTAACCCTCCAGGCGAAAGCCGCCGGCACCGTGGGCGTGGCCGCCATGCAGCGCAAACGGTGGCTCGCGGTGGAAGCCCGGCCGATCGGCTTCGACGGCGAAGCAGCCGATGCCCTTGGAGCCTTGCGATCGATCGGTCTGGGCATAGGTGGCGACGATGCCGGCGACCGCTGCGTTGCCGATCCAGGCCTTGGCGCCATCGAGGCGCCAGCCGCCGTCGACCTTGCGGGCGCTGGTCGTGATGGCGGCGAAGTCGCTGCCGGCGCCAGGCTCCGACAGGCCGGCACAGCCGATCACGTCGCCGCTCAGCATGCGCGGCAATACGCGGGCGATCAGGTCAGGGGTGCCGTCGCGCGCCATCCGCGTGGTGGCATTGGCGTGATTCACCAGGGAGAAGGCGAAGGCGTAGTCGTGATGCGCGATCTCCTCGCACATCCGCAGCTTGGCCGAGTAGGAGAGACCCAGGCCGCCGTGCTTGACCGGTAGCTCGACCGTGTGCAGCCGTTCGGCGCAGGCGGCGCGCAGGGTCTCGGTGGG
>DATEIF010000719.1:0-14701 GCA_035279205.1 Vineibacter sp. | reverse complement strand
GGAGCCACCGGCGCCCACGACAACCGCCGAGACGACGGACGCCGCCGCGCAGCCTCCCATCGCCGCAGCAGCGCCCGACGCCGAGGCACCTACGACGGCTGATCAACCGCCGGCACCGCCGCTGTCCGCAGAGACTGCCGGAACAGGGCAGCCCTCCGACCCCGCCACGACGCCAACGCAAGACGCCGCGCCGCAACCGGTCGTCGACTCCTACGTGACGATCGTGCGCCTGGAGAAAGGCGATACCATCAACAGCGTGCTGGAGGATCTCGACTTTGCGCCGGAGGAAATCGGCAAGGCTGTCCAGGCGCTGTCATCCCGCCTCAAGCTGACCCGGCTGCGGATCGGCCAGGCCGTGACGCTGCAGGTACGCACGCCATCCGATGCCGAGGCAAAACCGGTCCTGGAGAGCCTCACCATCCGGCCTGATCCCCGCCGCGAGATCACGCTGCGGCGCGATGACGATGGCGCCTACAGCGCCGCGGAAAAGGTCTTCGAGGTGATCGCCAAGCTGGTGCGCGCTGCCGGGACGGTCGACGGCTCCCTCATCGCCAGTGCCGACACTGCCGGTGTGCCGCGGCCGGCATTGGCCGAGATGGTTCGTGCCTTCTCATGGGATGTGAACTTTCAGCACGACATGAAGGCCGGCGACCGCTTTGCCGTCCTGATCGAGCAGTCGTGGACCACCGACGGCAAGCTGGTCGACTCCGGCCGCGTGCTGTGGGCCGAGTTGACCACGGATGCCGGCCAGCAGACCTACAGCGTCTACCGCTTCAAGCCGCGCGGCGGCACCGACTCCTTCTACTATGGTGACGGCCAGAGCGTGGTGAAGGCCCTGCTGCGCACGCCGCTCAATCTCAGCCGCGTCTCATCGCATTTCGGGATGCGCCGCCATCCGGTCCTCGGCTTCAGCCGCATGCACAGAGGCATCGATTTCGCCGCACCTCCCGGTACGCCGATCCTGGCCGCCGGCGCCGGCCAGGTCATGCAGGCCGGCCGCCACGGCGGCTACGGCAACTGGGTGAGGCTGCGTCACGGCCGTGGGCTCGACACCGGCTATGCGCACATGTCCCGCATCGCCCGCGGCGTGCGGCCCGGCCACCGCGTACGCCAGGGCCAAGTCATCGGCTTCGTCGGCAGCACCGGCCTGTCGACCGGACCGCACCTGCATTTCGAATTGTACCGCAACGGTGCAGCGGTGAACCCGCTGCATGTCGCGCGCACATCGCTGCGCGCCCGCCTGACAGGCTCTGATCTCGCACAGTTCAAGGCGACCGTTGCCCGTATCGATCGCGCGCGAGAAAGCGCCGACGACCTGGTGACGGCTCAGCCGTGAGACGCGACGCCGACCGCTACACGCTCTTCACGCGCCGGGCGTTGATGCTGGGCGGCTTCAAGATCGGCCTGCTGGGACTTCTCGGTGCCCGGCTCTACTGGCTCTATGCCGTGGACGGTGAAAAATACAAGGTCCTCGCCAACGAGAACCGCATCAACGTCAAGCCGCTGACGCCCGCGCGCGGATTGATCTTCGATCGTACCGGCGAGCCGCTGGCCGCCAATCGCAACACCTATCGGCTGGTGATGACCGCCCGCGAACGGCGCGTATTGGGAACGATGAAACAAGCCGAGACGGTACTGGCGCGGCTCGACCGCATCGTCGCCATAGACGCACCCGAGCGCGAGCGCATCCTGGCGCAGATGCGGCGCAACCCGCCCTTCGTGCCAGTGACGGTGCGCGAGAACCTGACCTGGGAACAGGTGGCGCAAATCGAATTCAACACACCGGATTTGCCGGGCGTCTCCATCGATCTCGGCCAGACGCGGGACTACCCGTATCCCGAGGCGATGGGCCATGTCATCGGCTATGTCGGTCGCGTCTCACCCGATGATCTGCGCGACAGCAACGATGCCATCCTCGAGTTGCCGGGCATGCGCATCGGCAAGAAAGGCATCGAAAAGGCCGCCGACACGGCGCTGCGCGGCAAGCCCGGTGGCGTGCAGGTCGAGGTCAATGCCGCGGGCCGGGTGGTGCGCGAGCTGAGCCGGGTCGAAAGCGAGGCCGGCGCCAACCTGCTGCTGACCATCGACCTGGAACTTCAGCAGTACGTCGCCGAACGTCTGGAAGACCAGAGCGCATCCGTCGTGGTGATGGATGTGATCAGCGGCGACATCCTGGCCATGGTGTCGATGCCGGGTTTCGACAACAGCGCCTTTGCGCGCGGCATCACGCAGCCCGAATGGCAGGCGCTGCTGGACAACCCGAAGAAACCGCTGATCAACAAGGCCGTACAGGGTCAGTACCCGCCAGGGTCGACCTACAAGATGGTCACGGCCCTGGCGGCGCTGGAGAGCAAGGCGCTCGGTCTGTCCGATCGCCTGTTCTGCGGCGGCTTCATCGACATGCCGGGAAAGGGCCAGAAGAAATACTGCTGGATCCATCCCGGGGGCCACGGCTGGGTCAACGTGATCGAGGCCCTGGAGCAATCCTGCGACTGCTTCTTCTACCAGGCGGGCAAGCATGCGCGCGTCGAAGCCATCGCCGCGGTGGCCGACAAGCTCGGCTTCGGCCAGACGACAGAGCTTAGCTTGCCCGAGGAAGCCGGCGGGCTGCAGCCGACCCGGTCGTGGAAGCGCCAGCGCGGCACAGTGCCCTGGGGTGTCGGTGATACCTACAACCTGAGCATCGGGCAGGGCGCGATGCTGGCAACACCCTTGCAGCTGGCGGTGATGACGGCCCGCCTCGCCAATGGCGGGTACGCGGTGCAGCCGCGGCTGATCGCCGCCACCGCGGGGCCGCGTGATCGATTGCAGGCGCAGCCCGTGCAGATGACGCCGCACGCCAAAAGGCTGGGCTTCGCTCCGCACAATCTCGACGCGATCCGCACCGGCATGGCGATGGTGGTCAACAGCCGCAGCGGCACCGCCTATGGCTCGCGCATCACCGAGAAAGACATGGCCATGGCCGGCAAGACCGGCACGGCGCAGGTCAAGCGCATCACCGAGAGCGAGCGCAGCCGGCGCATCCCGCAGGACCAGCTTCCCTGGAACCTGCGCCATCACGCGCTGTTCGTCGCCTATGCACCCATCGGTGATCCGCGCTACGCGTGCGCGGTCGTGGTGGAGCACGGCATGGGCGGCTCACTCACCGCCGCGCCGATCGCCCGCGATATCCTGGCCCAGACGCAGAAGATCGACCCGTCACGACGCCCCGAACGCTTCGGCAATGCCCTGCTGACGGGCAATCCCGGCGATGGCGGAACGGATCGTGACGCGCCGGCCATCGGCCCGGATCGCGGTCGGAACGCAACATTCTAGAAGCAGGTGTCGGGGGTGCTCTACAGCGTGACGATCTGCGCACCCGACGGTGTCGCGTCGAGCAGCGTGACGATGCCGGCGGTCTCGTACGGCACATCGCTGCGCAGGCTCGCGGGATCGATGCCCTGCGCGCGCAGGCCCATCTCGCAGACGATGAAGCGCACACCGAGCTCGACACAGGCAGCCAGCAGCGTCTCGAAGTCGCCGACATGGCGCTGCTTGAAATGCGCATCCCGCGCGTTGCCGGGCTCGCCGCGCGCCAGCAGATCGGCCGGCATCGCAGCCCACCCTGGCCGTCCGGCAGCATCCCTGACCAGCGCATGCAGCGCGCCCTGCGTGAAGAACAAGGTCACATCGCGGCCCACGGCGCGCGCGGCGCTGGCGGTGGCGAGCGCGTAGTGCACGCGCTCGAAGTCGCCCGACAGCGCGATGATCGAGAGTGATGGTGCATCAGTCGCCACAATAGGCCTCCGCATAGCTGGCCTGGGCCAGCGGCGAATCGAGCGATGTGATCGCGGGGTCGGCGCCGCACAGCGGGCAGTCGGCGCGCCGCGCCACAGCGAGGCGCTCGACGCGCGCATCGAGCGCCTCGTACAGCAGCAGCTTGCCGGCCAGCGACTCGCCGATCCCCAGGATCTCCTTCACGACCTCGGTCGCCTGCCACGTGCCGATGGTGCCGGCCATGGCCCCCAGCACGCCCGCCGCGGCGCAACTGGGCACCGCATCCGGTGGCGGCGGTTCTGGGAAGACGCAGCGATAGCAGGGGTAAGGCGCACCCAGATGCGGCTTGTAGGTCGAGAGCTGGCCTTCGAAGCGCAGGATGGCGGCAGCGACCAAGGTCCGCTTGGCCAGGAAGCAGGCGTCGGTCAGCAGATAGCGCGTGGCGAAGTTGTCCGAGCCATCGGCGATCACGTCGTAGTCGGCCACCAATGCCAGTGCATTATCTGGCGACAGGCGCATCTGGTGCGCCACCACGCGCACCTCGGGGTTGATCTCGGCCAGCGCCCGCTGCGCGCTCGCGACCTTGGCAACGCCGATATCCGACGTGCGATGGATCACCTGGCGTTGCAGGTTGGAGAGCGACACCGTGTCGTGATCGATGACGCCGATGGTGCCGACGCCGGCGGCAGCGAGATACTGCAGCAGCGGCGCACCCAGCCCGCCGGCGCCGACCACCAGCACGCGCGCCGCGCGCAGCTTCGCCTGCCCCGTGCCGCCGATCTCGGGCAGGATGATGTGCCGCGCGTAGCGGTGCAGCTCGGCCTCGGTGAAATCGAGGTTCATGATCGTCCTCTTCCTCCCCACGCCTTGGCGTGGGGAGGTCCCCCGAAGGGGCGGAGGGGAGCCGACGAGGTCTTCGTCATCAGCACCGCGAGGGCTCCCCATCCGGCCTTCGGCCGCCTTCCCCACGCTGGGCGTGGGGAAGGAAAGAAATCAATACCCGTCGAACAGCGAGGTCGAGAGGTAGCGCTCGGCAAACGACGGGATGATCACCACGATGCGCTTGCCGGCGTTCTCCGGCTTCTGCGCCAGCTCCAGTGCCGCGGCCAACGCAGCGCCAGAGGAGATACCGACAGGCAGGCCTTCCAGGGCCGCCACCTCACGCGAGATGGTGAAAGCCGAGCTGTTGGCCACACGCAGGATGCCGTCGATCACGCCGCGGTTGAGGATGTCGGGCACGAACCCGGCGCCGATGCCCTGGATCGGATGCGGACCGGGGGTCCCGCCTGACAGCACCGCGCTGTCCTCCGGCTCGACGGCGTAGACCTTCAGATTCGGCAGACGCGGCTTCAGCACCTCGCCGACACCGGTGATGGTGCCGCCGGTGCCGACGCCGGAGACAAAGATGTCGAGCTTGCCGCCGGTGTCCTGCCAGATTTCCTCCGCCGTGGTGCGACGGTGGATCTCGGGGTTGGCGACGTTGCGAAATTGCTGCGGCATGAAGCTGTCAGGAATGCTGGCCAGCAGTTCCTCGGCGCGTGCGATGGAACCACGCATGCCCTTCTCGCGCGGTGTCAGCTCCAGCTCGGCGCCGAGGAACCGCAGCATCTTGCGCCGTTCGATGGAGAACGACTCCGGCATGGTCAGGATCAGCCGATAGCCCTTGGCGGCGGCGACGAAGGCAAGGCCGATGCCGGTGTTGCCCGATGTCGGCTCGATCAGTGTCGATTTGCCCGGCGTGATGCGGCCGGCCTTTTCGGCCGCCTCGATCATCGCCAGGCCGATGCGGTCCTTCACCGAGGCCAGCGGATTGAAGAATTCGAGCTTGGCCAGGATCTCGGCGGTTACCTGGTGTTTGGCGGCGAACTTGGAGAGCCGAACGAGCGGCGTGGCGCCAATGGTATCGACGATGCTGTCGTAGATCTTGCCGCGAAATTCCGGTTTGGACTGGATGGCAGGCGCGGCATCCTGGACAGCAGCGGCCATGGCGGTTCCCCTCACGTTCAGGTCATTTCACATGACGTAAGACACAACGGCCGGCCGTTCAAGCAGGCAGCGGATTAGATTCCCTTAAGCGCTTTCATGGTTCCTCTCCCGCCTGCGGGAGAGGAAGGGGCCCATCGCGGAGCGATGGGAAGGTGAGGGGCCAAGGACGCGGTGTCGAGTCCTGAAGCCCTCACCGCGAGGCGCTACGCGCCCGGCGACGTCTCCCGCCTGCGGGAGAGGTCAAAAACGAAAACGGCGGCCCGTGGGCCGCCGTTCGGTCTCTTGTGTCGCGCTGCCGTTAGACCGGCTGCGGTGCGTTGGCGGGGTCGACGCCTTCGCGCGGCGGCCGCGGTTCGCGCGGGATCTCGGCGCCGGTCTGCTGGTCGACGACCTTCATCGACAGCTTCACCTTGCCGCGATCATCGACGCCCAGCACCTTGACCTTCACCTGGTCGCCTTCCTTCAGCACGTCGCTGACCTTGGCGATGCGCCGCGGCGCGATCTCGCTGATGTGCACCAGCCCATCGCGGGTGCCGAGGAAGTTCACGAAGGCGCCGAACTCGACGATCTTCACGACCTTGCCGTTGTAAACGGTGCCGACCTCGGGCTCGGCGACGATGCCCTTGATCCAGTCGATGGCGGCCTGGCCGGCCTTGGCGTCGACCGCCGCCACCTTCACCGTGCCGTCGTCCTCGATGTCGATCTTGGCGCCGGTCTGCTCGACGATCTCGCGGATCACCTTGCCGCCGGTGCCGATCACTTCGCGGATCTTGTCCTTGGGGATGTTGATCACGGTGATGCGGGGCGCGTTCTGGCTCACGCTCTCGCGGGCGCCGCCGATGCCCTTGGCCATCTCGCCCAGGATGTGCAGGCGGCCTTCCTTGGCCTGCGCCAGCGCCACCTTCATGATCTCCTCGGTGATCGAGGTGATCTTGATGTCCATCTGCAGGGCGGTAACGCCATTGTCGGTGCCGGCGACCTTGAAGTCCATGTCGCCGAGGTGATCCTCGTCGCCCAGGATGTCGGTCAGCACCGCGAAGCGGTCGCCTTCCTTGATCAGGCCCATGGCGATGCCCGCCACCGGCCGCGACAGCGGCACGCCGGCGTCCATCAGCGACAGCGAGGCGCCGCACACCGAGGCCATCGACGAGCTGCCGTTGCTCTCGGTGATCTCCGACACGACACGCACCGTGTAGGGGAACTTCTCCTTGGGCGGCAGCATCGGCCGGATGGCGCGCCACGCCAGCTTGCCGTGGCCGATCTCGCGACGACCGGGCGAGCCCATGCGCCGCACCTCGCCCACCGAGTAGGGCGGGAAGTTGTAGTGCAGCATGAAGTGCTCGCGGTACTCGCCCTCGAGCGCATCGATGATCTGCTCGTCCTGGCCGGTGCCCAAGGTGGCGACCACCAGGGCCTGGGTCTCGCCGCGGGTGAACAGCGACGAGCCGTGCGCGCGCGGCAGAATGCCGACCTCGGCCACGATCGGGCGCACCGTCTTGGTGTCGCGCCCATCGATGCGATGGCCGGTGTCGAGGATGGCGTTGCGCACCACGTCGGCCTCGAGGTTGCCGAACTGCTCGCCCAAAGCGGCCAGCGCCGGCTCGTCGGTGGCGAACAGCGCCTTGGCCTGCGCCTTCACGGCCGCGACCTTGTCCTGGCGCGCCTGCTTCTTCACCTCGCGATAGGCCTCGGCGAGGCCCGAGCGCAAGTCGGTCTTCAGCTTCTCGGCCACGCGCTTGGCATCGGCCGACGGTTCGCTCAGCGGCCAGGGCTCCTTGGCGCAGTGCTCGGCGAGCTGGATGATGGCGTCGATCACCGGCTGGAACGAGCGGTGGCCGGCCATGACGGCGCCCAGCATCACGTCCTCGGGCAGCTCCTTGGCCTCCGACTCGACCATCAGCACGCCTTCCTTGGTGCCGGCGACGACGAGGTCGAGCTCGCTCTGCTCCATCTGCGCCAAGGTGGGGTTGATCACGTACTGGCCATCGATGCGGCCGACGCGCGCGGCGCCGATCGGACCCAAGAACGGGATGCCGCTGATGGTCAGCGCCGCCGAGGCGGCGACCAGCGACACGATGTCGGGGTCGTTCTCCATGTCGTGCGACAGCACGGTGACCACGACCAGGGTCTCGTTGCGGAACGATTCATGGAACAGCGGCCGGATCGGCCGGTCGATCAGGCGCGAGACCAGGATTTCCTTTTCGCTGGGCCGGCCTTCACGCTTGAAGAAGCCGCCGGGGATCTTGCCGGCAGCGAAGGCCTTCTCCTGGTAGTTCACCGTGAGCGGGAAAAAGTCGATTCCCGGCCGCGCCTCCTTGGCGGCCACGACGGCAGCCAGCACGCTGGTGCCGCCCAGGTGCGCCATCACGGCGCCATCGGCCTGGCGGGCGATCTTGCCCGTTTCGAGGACCAGCTTGCGTCCGGCCCAATCGAGTTCCTTCCTGTAAACGTCAAACATCTTCTTCTCTTCCTTTCCTTCCCGGCCGGACGCCCCCGCGACGCCGACCGCCCGGCTCCACCCCATGCGGAACCGGGACCGACAGGACGATTCGCTCTCGCCCGCATCCCGTCGGTTGCGCTGACAATGCCGGCAATGCCGACCGTTTCCTCGGGGGATCGGCCTTGCCGACGCGAAAAGGCCCCGCCATGAGGACGGGGCCCAGTTCCCTAGCGGCGCAGGCCGAGGCGATCGATCAGACCCTCGTACCGCTTGGGGTCCCTGGACTTCAGATAGTCCAGGAGTCGGCGGCGCTGGCTGACCATCTTGAGCAGGCCGCGCCGCGAATGGTGATCCTTCACGTGGCTCTTGAAGTGCTCCGTGAGGTTGTTGATGCGCTCGCTCAGCAGGGCCACCTGCACTTCAGGCGAACCGGTATCGCCGTCCTTGACGGCGTATTGCTTGACGAGCTCGGTCTTCTTTTCAGCCGTGATCGACATCGGGGACTCCCGGATCAAAGGTTGAGGACGCGCACTGGCCGGACCAGCCCCGCGTCGATCCGAGCGATTGCCACCAGCCTGTCCCCTGCCATGGCCCGCACGACGCCGTTGCTGGCGTCCGTGGCAGGTCCGGCCGATCCTTCGGCGGGCGACATCGTCGTGATCGGCGCCGTCAGACGGCCGCCTGCCTCGGGCAGCGTCACGGCCATCCCCTGGGAGAGCCGCTGTGCTTCGCGATCCGTCAAGGCCAACGCCGGGATGTCGTCCAGCGCGGTCACGACGGGCCGCAGATACCCGAAGAGCGCGGATGTATGCCCGAATTCCACCGGTGGGGAAAGAAGATTTCCCGCCGGATCACCGCCCCCGGGGGGCGCAGTCTCGCGGCCTGCTGCCGCAGCCAGGTCGTCGAGCGTGACGGCGTCCGCCTCCCGGAAGGGCCCGCAGGCCGTCCGCCGCAAGGCTGCGACATGCCCGACCGTACCCAGGGATTGGGCAATGTCGCGCGCCAGCGACCGGATATAGGTGCCCTTGCCGCAGCGCACCCATAGAATGGGCGATTCGTCCGTCCTTTCAAGAAACTTGATGTCGTGGATTTCGACCTGCCGCGGCGCCAGGTCGACGGCGACGCCGTCACGGGCCAGCGCATAGGCCCGCTGACCGGCGACCTTGAGGGCGGAAAACGCCGGCGGGCGCTGCTGGATCGGGCCGCGAAAGCGGTCCAGAACGTCGACCAGGGCGGCATCGGACGGCCGCACGTCCGACGTCGCCACCACCTCGCCTTCGGCATCGTCGGTGGCGGTCGCCACGCCCAGGCCCAGGGTGAAGCGGTATTCCTTGGGTCCGTCCATCACCCACGCCACGGTCTTGGTGGCTTCGCCGAAGGCGATGGGCAGGATGCCGCTGGCGAGCGGATCGAGGGTGCCGCCATGGCCGACCTTGGCGGCCCCGAACAGGCGGCGCACCCGGGCCACGGCCTGGGCCGAGCTCAGGCCCAGGGGCTTGTCGAGGTTGAGCCAGCCGTCGATCTTGAACCCGCGTCGTTTGGACATGCGGCAGCTTCTATCGGAACGATGCGCGCCGCGGAAGCGGGCCGGACCGAGCGTGTCCGCCTCAGCCGTTCTAATCCGGAAGCCTGCGCGGCGTGGCGGCCGGCTTTTCGTAGAGGATGGGATTGAGGGGGCTGGCGATGACGTCGCCGACCTTCGTATTCCAGGTATCGCCCTGATGCTTGTTCCGGGGCGCAGCCAGCCGCATGTCGCGGTCCATGTAGATGATGGTCATCACCTCACGCGGACGCGGGGTCGTATTGGGACCGGCCCGGTGAAAGGTGCGGCCAAGGTGGATGCTGACCTCGCCGATGTCGAACGGCGTCTCGTCGACCGGAAGGTTCGAGACCTTGAGCCGCTCGTTCATTGTCTTTTCACTCTCGTCGCTGATCTCGAGATCGCGACCCGTCTTGATCCGCTGGCTGCCGACGGAAAACATCAGCGGCCCCTGCTGGAGAGGCACCGCGTGCAGCGGGATCCATGCCGTGGCCACCCGGTCGGTCGCCAGCGGCCAGTAGAACTGGTCGATGTGCCAGGGCGTGTAGCCGCCGCCCGATTCCTTGTAGAGGGCCTGGTCGTGGTAGAGTCGCACGCCGTCGGTCTGCAGCAGCTCGGTGACGATCCGCGCCAGACGTCGGCCGAAGACGAACTCCCGGACAATATCGCTGTAGCGCCAGAGATTGATGACCTGCAGGAACGCCTTGCCGTAGGTATTGCGCTCTTCCAACGGCCGTGTGTCCTTGCTCCGCTCGAGGACAAGGCGCGTGATTTCTCTTCCGTAAGTGCCGAGCGTTTCCTGGCTGAACACATCCTTGAGCTTGATGTAGCCGTCCTCGCGAAAACGGGCGACCTGTTCAGCTGAAATCCGGTACTCGCAATCGATGTCAGGGGCGGCAGAAGCCAACGCCCGGACCAGGGCCGACATAAACTAATCTCCAAATCCGCAGAGCGGATTATATTGTATTTGTGCCCTCACTTTCAAGAAAACATCCGTTCTGCAGCCAAGCTGCACAATATTATTTCGCGCGGCTGATGTCGGTTGGCGCAGCGGTGTGAGACCAGAGCCTGGTCGACCCATCGTTCCATCGCGCGCCTCGACCTGATCCGGCGGAACCGGGGCGCGGGGCCGGCGTTGCGAAACAATTGGGGCTTTCAGAAAAAAGTCGACAGCCGTCCAACACAGATCGACCGGGAGGGCGCGTGGCAGACGCGAACGTGCGCAAGGAAGCCGGGCGAGGGTTCTGGTTCTACCTGGCTCTTGGCCTGGTAACGGCAGCAACCATGATGCTGCAGATCATCGAGACCAGGATCATATCGGTCATCTCCTGGTACCATCTCGCCTTCTTCATCATCAGCATCGCCATGTTCGGCCTGACGGCCGGCGCCGTCTTCGTCTATCTGCGGCGGACGCGCTTCCGTCCGGAACGGCTGTTCGCCGATCTTACCGTGGCGACGCTGGCCTTTGCCCTCACGACCGATCTCGCCATCCTGCTGCAACTGACCGTGACGACCGGCGCCTCGCTGTCGTTGACGTCCTTTGTCGCCTGGGCGCAGGTCGCAATCTGCCTCGCTGTTCCGTTCTTCTTTTCCGGCATCGTCGTCAGCCTGGCATTGACGCGCAGCCCCTATCCTGTCGGCAAGGTCTACGGCGCCGACCTGATCGGCGCCGCCGCCGGCTGCATCGGCGTGCTCGCGATCCTGAACCTGACCACCGGCCCATCGGCGGTACTGTGGGTCGGCGCGCTGATCGCCATCGCCGCGCTGTGCTTCGACCGTTGTGGCCCCCGCCCGGAGCCCGGTACCGCGCCAGCCAATTCCCGGCTGTTGCGCCACGGTCGCGCCATCGCCGCCGGCTGCGTGGTGCTGGCGGTTGCCAACACACTCACCGACCACGGCGTGCGGCCGACCAACGTCAAGGATCATGTCGAGACAGCGGACAGATACGAATACGATCGGTGGAACTCGTTCTCCCGCATCACTGTCAGCCAGAGCCTTCCGGACACGCCCTCGATGTTCGGGGCCTCGCCGCATCTGCCGCGGTCGACCATCGAGCAGCGGTCGCTGCTGATCGATGGCGGCGCCGGCACGGCGATGTATCGGTTCGATGGCAACCTCGAGAGCCTGGGCTTCCTGCGCTACGACGTGACCAACCTGGCGTACGCCGTGCCGAACCTGAAGACGGGCGCCGTGATCGGCGTCGGCGGCGGCCGGGACGTGCTGTCGCAACGGCTGTTCGGCCTGACCGACGTGACCGGCGTCGAGATCAATCCGATCATCATCGATGTCCTGAAGAACAATTTCTCCGGCTACAACGCGATCGCGGCCCTGGACGGCGTGGCGTTCGAGGTCGACGAGGCCCGCAGCTGGTTTGCGCGCTCGCGGCGCTCCTTCGACGTCATCCAGATGAGCCTCATCGACACCTGGGCGGCAACCGGCGCCGGCGCCTTCACGCTGACGGAGAACGGTCTCTATACCGTCGAGGCCTGGCGGCGTTTCCTAGACCGGCTCAATCCGGACGGCCTGTTCACGGTCAGCCGCTGGCACGCGCCGGGTGAAGTGAACGAGACGGGCCGGCTGGTGAGCCTTGCCGTCGCGACCTTGCTGGCAAACGGCAACAGCGAGCCCCGGCGCCACCTCTTCCTCGCCGTGTCGGGCAAGGTCGCGACGCTGATCATGGCAAAGCAGCCGATCGCGCCGGCGGCGCTCGCCGCGCTCAAGAATACCGCGGCGGCCATGGCCTTCACGGTGATCCTCAGCCCCGACACGCCAGCCCCGTCTGAAATGCTGGAGACCATCGTCAGTGCGCGCGATGGGCCCGCGCTCGATCGGGCAACCACGAGCCATTACCTCGATCTCACGCCGCCGAGCGACGCGCGCCCCTTCTTCTTCAACCAGCTGCGGTTCGCCACGCTGCTCGACAGCAGCGTGTTCTCGCGCTTCACCCACACAGGCGTGTTCGCCGGCAACCTGATCGCGACGTTGACGCTGGCCATGCTGGTGCTGATCTCGCTGACCCTGGTCATCGCCACGATCATCGTGCCGCTGCGGCCGACGGTCAGTGCAGCCGGCTGGCGGCTGGCCGCCGGCGGCACCGCCTATTTTGCCCTGATCGGCACCGGCTTCATGATGATCGAGATCGGCCTGCTGCAGCGGATGAGCGTCTTCCTGGGCCATCCTGTCTATGCGCTGAGTGTCGTGCTGTTCAGCCTGATCCTATGGACCGGCTTCGGCAGCCTGGCGTCGGAGCGCTTGCGCCTCGACGGGCCCGGCAAGCTCGCCGTCTGGAGCGTGGCGACGGCCGCCTATGTCTTTGCCCTGCCCTACTGGCTGCCGGGGCTGCTCGCCGAACTCGATGGTGCGGACCTTCTCGTTCGCGCCGGCTTGTGCATTCTTGTCCTGGCACCCGCCGGATTGTTGATGGGCTTCGGCTTTCCCACCGGCATGCGGCTTGCCAGTGCGATCAGCGAGGAACCCACGCCCTGGTTCTGGGGCATCAACGGCGCCGCCGGCGTTCTCGCCGGCAGCATCGCCATTGTCACCAGCATCGCCTTCGGCATCGACACGACGTTGAAAGTCGGCGCCGCCTGCTATCTGCTGCTCGCCGTTCCGGCCGTGTTGCTGATGTCCGCCGACGCGCGCGCCAGCCGCCGCGCCGTCCCGCAAACCCTGTCGCCCAGCGTTGCGGGAGAAGATTAGGCGTTACCTTGGGACTGGGCGCATCACTCCTTGCGCTCGTCCGCTTCCGCCGCATCCAAATCCCGGGCCACGTCAGGCGAGTTCAACAGCTCGCCGATGCGATGGGCGTGATCGAAGCTGCGGTCGAACTCGAAGCTGAAATCAGGCGCGTTCCGCAGTTCCACGCGCTGCGCCACCTGGGCGCGGAAGTACGGCGCCGCCCGCCGCAACGCCGCCATCAAGCGCTCGCGATCAGCACCACCCAGCGGCACGACGAACGCCGTGGCGCGCCGCAGGTCGGGACTGACATCGACTTCGGTCACGGTGATGGAAGCACCACGCAGGTCCGGGTCGCGCATATCGCCGCGTTCCAGCACAGCGGCCAGCACGTGGCGCAGTTCCTCGCCGACGCGCAGTTGGCGCGGCGTCTTCGTGCGCCCAGCGGCAGAAGCGCCGCCGCGGGCCCGCTCGGTGCGGCGGGGGCGGGACATGGACTCGTTCCTTGCTTACCTTCCCCCGCGGGCGGGGGAAGGTATTCCTTACAGCGTCGGGCGGATTTCCTCGACGTCGAAGCACTCGATGATGTCGCCGGGGCGGATGTCCTCGTAGTTCTCGAACGCCATGCCGCATTCGAACCCGGTACCGACCTCGCGTACCTCGTCCTTGAAGCGCTTGAGCGTCTTGAGCGTGCCTTCGTGGATGACCGTGTTGTCGCGCAGCAGGCGGACCTTGGCGCCGCGCTTGACCTGGCCTTCCGTGACGTAGCAGCCGCCGACATTGCCGACCTTGGTGATCTTGAACACCTGCCGGATCTCGGCATTGCCCAGGAAGCTTTCCTTGTAGGTCGGCTCGAGCAGGCCGGTCATCAACGCCTTCACGTCGTCGACGACGTTGTAGATGATCGAGTAGTAGCGGATCTCGACCTTGTCGCGCCGCGACATCTCACGCGCCTGCGGGTTGGCACGCACGTTGAAGCCGATGATCAGTGCGTGCGACGCGCGCGCCAGGGTGATGTCCGACTCGTTGATGCCGCCGACACCCGAGTACAGCACGCGCACCGACACCTTGTCGGTCGACAGCTTGGCCAGCGAAGCCGAGATCGCCTCGACCGAGCCCTGCACGTCGGCCTTGATCACGACCGGCAGTTCCTTGGCGGTGCCTTCGCGGATGCCCGCCAGCATCTCCTCCAGCGTGCCGCGGCCACCGGCCGCCTTGGCGAGCTGCGTCTGGCGATCGCGCCGGGCACGATACTCGGCGATTTCGCGGGCGCGGCTCTCGGTGTCGACGACGTGGAACTCGTC
>DATEIF010000718.1:0-21379 GCA_035279205.1 Vineibacter sp. | reverse complement strand
CGCTTCGCCGCCGTCGTCATCCTGAGCGCGGCGAGGGACCAAACTGTCATCCCGAGCGCAGCGAGGGATCTCCCGCGAAGGGAGACTCCATTTCAAGGAGATCCCTCGCTGCGCTCGGGACGACGTGCTTTAGCGGCGCTTGGGCTTGCTGGCGGTGCGCGCGGCGGGCTCGGCAGGGGCGGCGATGCCGGACAGCAGGATATCGACCTGCATCGGGATCAGCTTGTCGGGCGTCAGACGCCCATCCGGCTTGGCCCACTGCGACATCCAGTTCAGCGAGCCGAACAGCACGTGGCAGGCCACGACCCGGTCGGGCACCACCATGCTGCCCTCGCGTTTGCCCTGGTCCAGCAGGCGGTAGAGGATCTGGTTGGCCTCGTCGATGCGCGCTTCGACCTCGATGCGGCCCTTCTCGCCGATCTCGCGGTTGGCGATCAGCGACAGGCAGGTGCCGTAGTCGGACATCATGAACTCGGCGTAGCGGATCATGATGGCGCGCAGCTTCTGCAGCGCCGTGCCGGGGCCGGCCACGGTCGTCTTCATGAAGGCGAGGATCTGCTCCTGGACCTGGATCTTGATGTCCAGCAGGAGGCGGTCCTTGCTCTCGACGTAGTAGTAGATGGTGGGCTTGGTGATGTTCAGGATATCGGCGAGCTCGTTCAGCGAGGCGCCCTCGTAGCCGCGCTGGCGGAACAGCGCCGCTGCCGCTTCGAGGACGGCGTCGCGCTTGAGCTGGAACTTGGACCGGTGCTTGCGGGGCGTGCTGCCCCAGGGCGAATCCGTCGTGGACATGCTCATGGCACCCCCTTACAGGCAAGACGGCGGGGCTTCAACGTGGCGTGCACCCGAAGTTGACCGTCCGGTCGTTAGAAATCGATCCGATTTCAGCAGGCAATCCTGTATAGTCGGCACGGGGAGAGGCTGCGCAGCACACGAGGTCCGATGGCATCGCAAGAACCGCGTCCGACAGGACAGTCCCCGGCACCGCTGTGGCGGGCCGGCAGAAAGCGGCGGGCACCGGCCTATGATATCAAGCGCGAAGCGGTGATCGCCACCGCGGCACGGCTGTTTCAGGAGAAGGGCTATCGCGCCACGACGCTGAACGACATCGCCGCCGTGCTCAATGTCACCAAGCCCACGATCTACTACTACGTGCAGAACAAGGCCGAGATCCTGGCCGAATGCCGCGCCCGCACCTGGGACGGGATCAGCAAGGCGATCCAGGACGCCACGGCCAGCCGCAAGAGCGGGCGCGAGAAGCTCGAGATCTTCCTCCGGAACTATGCCGAGGCGATCGCCACCGACTACGGCAAGTGCCTGGTGATGACCATCCGCGAGGTCGACAGCGACGACGATGAGTTGCGCAAGTTTCGCGACGGCCTGCGGGAGGCGACCCATGTGCTGCGCGACATCGTTGCCCAGGGCATCAAGGACAAATCCATCGCGCCGTGCGATCCGCGCATGGCGGCCTTCGCCATGTACGGCGCGCTGAACTGGATCACCTACTGGTACGATCCCGCCGGACCAAACGATCCCAGCGAGATCGGCGATGCCTTCGTGCAGCTGTTCCGCACCGGCCTGAAGCCGCGCTGACCTGGGACCGCGGGCCTCCGGCCCGCTCTTGTCTCAGCGCTATGCGCACAGGTGAAAGCGGCGCTTTCGCCGGAGATGCGGGGGGACGGCCGCGCCCAGGAAAGTCAGACTTGATTTTATCGACCAGACGGTAGAATTTGGCGATAACCACGAGGAAACGCACCGGAGACCGCGATGCCTGAAGTTCGCATCGATCTGTCCGCTCTGCAGGCGCCGGCGGCGGCAGAGGTGCCGATCGGCGATCTGCCGGCTTATCACGCGACGCGCGATGCGAAGCGGCCGGCGCTGACCCAGGATGGCGTGACGATCTCGTGGAGCGAGCTCGAGGCGCGCGCCAACCGGCGGGCACGGATGTTTGCGGCGCGCGGCGTGGGCGAGGGCGACTTCGTCACCATCGCGCTGCCCAACGGCATCGAGTTCTACGAAACGTCGTTCGCCATCTGGAAGCTCGGCGCCACGCCCAACGTCGTCTCCTCGCGCCTGCCGGACGTCGAGCTGCGCGCCATCGTCGAGCTGGCGCGGCCGAGCCTGGTGGTCGGTCCGGATCCGGTGCGCCTGCCGGGATGGAACGTGCTGCCGGCGGGACAGGGGCCCGATCCGACACTTTCGGCTGCGGCGCTGCCGGCCAAGGTGGCGCCGTATTGGAAGGCGATGACCAGCGGCGGCTCGACCGGCCGGCCCAAGATCATCGTCGATCACAAGCCGGCAGCCTGGGATCCCACGGTCGGGACCTTGGGCATGCAGCCGGGCGATGTGCTGCTCAATCCCGGCCCTCTCTATCACAACGCGCCCTTCAGCCTGATGCATGCCGGGCTGTTCGTCGGCGGGCACGTCGTGAACATGACCCGCTTCGATCCGCTGCAGGCCCTGACGCTGATTGCGCAGCATCGCGTGCAGTGGGTGAACTTCGTGCCGACCATGATGCACCGCATCTGGCGGCTGCCGGAAGCCGAGCGCACGGCCTTCGATCTCGGCAGCCTGCGGGTCGTCTTTCACATGGCGTCGGCCTGCCCGCCGTGGCTCAAGGAACAGTGGATCACCTGGCTGGGGCCGGAACGCATCTTCGAGCTCTACGGCGGCACCGAGCGGCAGGGTGCCACGGTGATCTCCGGCACCGAGTGGCTGGCGCACAAGGGTTCGGTCGGCCGCATCCTGCCGGGTGCCAAGCTGCGCGTGGTGGACGAGCAGGGCAGGGACTGCGCGCCGGGCCAGGTCGGCGAGATATTCTTCCTGCCCGAGGGTGGACGCAATTCGACGTACCACTATGTCGGCGCCGACTCCAAGGCGATGGGTGACTGGGAGTCGATCGGCGATCTCGGCTACCTCGATGCCGACGACTATCTCTACATCGTCGACCGGCGCACTGACATGATCGTGTCGGGCGGCGCCAACATCTACCCGGCCGAGGTCGAGGCGGCGCTCGATGCGCATCCGGACGTGGGTTCCAGCGTCGTGATCGGCCTGCCGGATGACGACCTGGGCCATCGCGTGCACGCCCTGGTACAACTGGCGCCGACAGCGCGCGGCCGGATCGACGACGATGCCTTGCGCGCCTACCTCGAAACGCGGCTGGTCCGCTACAAGATCCCGCGCACCTTCGAGTTCGTCGACGACTTCCTGCGCGACGACGCCGGCAAGGTGCGCCGCACCGCCCTGCGCGACGCCCGCATGGCGCGATGAGGAAGATGTACCACAGAGGCACAGAGGGCGCGGAGAAACACAGAGAAGGATAGTGCGCGCCACAGGCGCGCGAACTCATTCTCTCTGTGCCCCTCTGTGTCCTCTGTGCCTCTGTGGTGAATCTTTGTTTTCAGCAATGCAGTAGGAGATGGGGATGAAGCGGCTGGAGGGGAAGGTTGCGATCGTGACGGGCGGCGCCGGTGGCATCGGCACGGCGATCTGCCGGGTCTTCGCGCGCGAAGGCGCGCGCGTCGCGGTGGCGGATGTCAGTGAGCGGCGCGGCCCGTCGGTGGCCGAGATGATCCGCTCGCAGGGTGGCGAGGCACAGTTCATGCGGCTGGATGCCGGCGATCCCGCCAGCTGGCGCGCGCTGATCGATGCCGTGGTTGCCCAGTCCGGCGGGCTCGACATCCTGGTCAACGCCGCCTACTCGGGCAAGGCCGGTGCCGTCGACACCATGCCCGACGACGTCTGGGACGAGGCCTTCCGCGTCACCACCGACGGCGTGTTCTACGGCATGAAGACGGCGGCTGCGGTCATGCGGGCGCGCGGTGCGATCGTGAACATCGCCAGTGTCGCCGCCTATCGCGGCTCGACGCACAACATCGCCTATGCAGCGGCCAAGTCGGCCGTGATCTCGGCGACCAAGTCGGCGGCCATGCGCTTTGCCGAACTGCCGCACAAGATCCGCGTCAACGCCATCGCGCCGGGCATGATCCAGACGCCGGCGCTGGAGAAGACCTTCGTCGCGCTGGCCCGCGAGGGCCGCTCCGTGGAGTCCACCAAGGCCGCCATGATGCGGCAGATTCCGCTGGGCCAGATCGGCGATCCCGACGACATCGCACACGCCGCCCTGTTCCTGGCCAGCGACGAGGCGCGCTACATCACCGGCACCGAGCTGATCGTCGACGGCGGTTTTCTGGCGCGGTGGTAATTCATCCTCCCCACGTCAGTGGGGAGGTGCCCTGAAGGGGCGGAGGGGAGGCGACGTGGTCTTTGCAATAGAGATCACGTTGGCTCCCCCTCCGGCCTTCGGCCACCTTCCCCACTGCGTGGGGGAGGGAATCAAATCTTCGCCACCAACGCCGAGAGCTGGTCGGCGCACTGACCCCAGCCTTCGTGGAAGCCCATCTTCTCGTGCGCCTCGCGGTCGGCGACCGTCCAGTGGCGCACGCGCGCGGTGTAGCGGGTCTTGCCGCCGCCGATGTCCTCGAATGTGATGATGCTGGTCATGAACGGCTTTTCCGACGGCTTCCAGGCCTCGGTATAGGCGTCGGTCATGACCAGTCGCTCGTTCTTCATGACCTCCAGATACACGCCGGGCACCGGCATGTCCTCTCCGTCGGGACTGCGCATGACGACATCAGCGGTGCCGCCGGGCCGTACGTCGAGCCTGGCGACGGGCGTGGTGTAGGGACGCGGCGCGAACCACTGCTTTAGCAATTCGGGCTCGGTCCAGGCGCGGAACAGCTTCTCGCGCGGCGCATCGATGATGCGGACCAGAACCAGGTCGCGCTCGGAGTCGGGAGTGGCGGCAACAGGGGTGGCGGTCATGGTCATCTCCAGGCGCTGATTGGTTTCAGGTCCAAGGACGAACGACTGCGGCCTGATCCGACACGCGCGGCAAAGATTCCATAGGCCGCCGCGACATGTGGCCGCGCCGTCTGAAGATTCTCTTGTCTGCGGCTTTAGGAAAAGTGGTTTGCCCGACTGGCGATATCGACGCTAACGCTCGGCTCTCCGCAACAGGGAAGCGAATGTGCGCCGCCGTTCTTCACGTCCATGAATATCCAGACACCTCTTTTCAAGCCGAGCGCACCGGCTGAGCAAAAAGCTGACGCGATCATCCGTTTCGAGGCCGTGCACAAGACCTTTGCCGCGCGTCAGGGCGGACTTGCGGTCACGGCGCTCGAGCAGATCGATCTTACCGTCGAGCGTGGCTCGATCGTGGGCGTGATCGGTCGCAGCGGCGCCGGCAAGTCGACCTTGATCCGCCTCGCCAATGGGCTCGAGCAACCGACCAGTGGCCGCGTGATCGTGGACGGTGTCGAAGTGTCGGCGCTGCCGGAGCGGGCGCTGCGCGACGTGCGCCGCTCGGTTGGCATGGTCTTCCAGCACTTCAACCTGCTGTCCTCGCGCACGGCATTCGACAACATCGCACTGCCGCTGGAGGTCGCCGGCCTGGGCAAGGCGGCGATCAAGGCGCGGGTCGAACCGCTGCTCGAGCTGGTGGGGCTGGCTGACAAGCGCGACCGCTACCCGGCCGAGCTGTCCGGCGGCCAGAAGCAGCGCATCGGGATTGCGCGGGCGCTGGCGACCGAGCCCAAGGTGCTGCTGTCGGACGAGGCGACGTCGGCGCTCGATCCCGAGACGACGCAGTCCATTCTCGATCTGCTGGCCACCATCAACAACGACCTGGGGCTTACCATCCTGCTGATCACGCATGAGATGTCGGTGATCCGCCGCATTGCCCAGAAGGTCGCGGTGCTGGAGGCTGGCCGCGTGGTCGAGCAGGGCGACGTGTTCGACATCTTCACCCGCCCGGTACATGCCACGACGCGGTCGTTCCTGGGCAGCGCCACCGGCCGCGCACTGCCCGCCGGCGTCGCGCGGCGGCTGTCGCCGGAAGCCAGGCCCGGCAGCCAGGCGCTGGTGCGCGTGGTCTTCCGCGGCCATTTCGCCGGCGAGCCCGTGCTGGCCCAGCTGTCGCGCTCGCTCGGCATCGAGGCCAACCTGGTCGCCGGCCAGATCGACGAAGTGGCCGGCAAGCCCTTCGGCATTCTGAACATCGGCCTGCCTGCCACCGCCGATATTCTGGATGTGGCTCTCCACTATCTGCGGCAGCGCGACTTCGACGTGGAGGTCATCGGCTATGTCACCTGAGATCGTCTGGCTGATCGCCGAAGCCACGCTCGACACCCTGCGGATGGTCGCGATCTCGATCGCCTGCGCCACTCTGGTCGGATTGCCGCTGGGCGTGTTCCTGGCCACCAGCGGGCGCGGCGAGCTGTTTGCGGCACCGGCGGTCAATCGGGTCATCGGCTTCGTCGTCAATGCCACGCGCTCGACGCCGTTCATCATCCTGGTCGTGGCGATCATCCCGTTGACGCGGCTGATCGCCGGCACGTCGATCGGCACCGGCGCCGCCATCGTGCCGCTGACCATTGCCGCGGCGCCGTTCATCGCGCGGCTGGTCGAGACCGCCATCCGCGAGGTCGACCACGGCCTGGTCGAGGCGGCACGCGCCATGGGCGCCAGCCCATTGCAAATCGTGCGCAAGGTGCTGCTGCCGGAAGCGATACCGGCCATTACGCTCAGCCTTACGCTCGCGGTCGTGAGCCTGATCGGCTACTCGGCCATGGTCGGTGCCGTCGGCGGCGGCGGCCTGGGTGACCTCGGCATCCGCTACGGCTATCAGCGCTTCATGCCCGACGTGATGGCGGCCGTCGTCGTCGTGCTCATCGTGCTGGTGCAGGGCGTGCAGTCGATCGGCGACACGCTGTCCCGACGTCTCAACAAGCGCGTGCGACAACGGTGATCAGCTTTCCTCCCCAGCTCTGCTGGGGAGGTGCCCCGAAGGGGCGGAGGGGAGCCGACGTGGTTTCAGTAACATAGATCACGCCGGCTCCCCCTCCGGCCTTCGGCGACCTCCCCCGACTGCGTTGGGGGAGGAATTCCAAGGAGTCTCTCTCATGTTCAGTCATAGAATCCGTGCGGGGATCGCCGCTGCCGTCCTCGCGCTGTCGCCGGTGGTGACCCAGGCTGCCGACCCGCAGACCATCCGCGTCGGCGTTACGGCAGGACCGCACGCAGAGATCCTCGATGTCGTCAAGAAGGTCGGCGCCGAGCGTGGAGTCGCCATCAAGGTCGTCGAGTTCACCGACTATGTCATTCCCAACCAGGCGCTGGCACAGGGCGAGACCGAGGCGAACTCCTTTCAGCACGAGCCGTATCTGAAGAACCAGATCGGCAAGACCAACTGGAAGATCGTCAAGGTCGCCGATACCATCGCCTCGCCGATGGGCTTCTATTCGCGCAAGTACAAGAGCTTCGCCGACGTGCCGGCGGGCGCGACCTTGGCGATCCAGAACGATCCGACCAACGGCGCCCGTTCGCTGCACATCCTGCACGCCAACGGCTTCATCAAGCTGCGCGACCCGAGCAACGTGGTGGCCAGCGTCGCCGACATCGTCGAGAACCCCAGGCGCTTTCGCTTCATCGAGCTCGATGCGGCGCAGATCCCGCGCTCGCTGCCCGACGTCGACGCGGCATCGATCAACAATAACTACGCCGTGCAGGCCGGCCTCGACCCGGTGAACGACACCTTGATCAAGGAGGCGGCCAACGGGCCCTGGGTGAACATCATCGCCGTGCGCGCCGAAGACAAGGACAAGCCCTGGGTTGCGCAGCTGGTATCGGTGTATCATTCCGATCCGGTGAGACAATTCGTGCTGACCCGCTTCAAGGGCGCCTACCAGCCGGCATGGTAGCTCGCCTGGGAGCGCGGACCTCTGGCCCGCTCATGTTTCGGCGCTCTGCGCCGAGGCGGGCGGGACGCCCGCGCTCCCAGGAAGGCACCTCCCCAGCTACGCTGGGGAGGATCAAGAGGACAGGTTCATGGCCAAGCAGATCCGCTTCAACGCCTTCGAGATGAACACCGTCGGCCACCTGTCGCCGGGACTGTGGCGCCATCCGCGCGACCGCTCGGCCGACTACAAGCGGCTGTCGTACTGGACGGATCTGGCGCAGCTGCTGGAGCGGGGCAAGGTCGACGGCCTGTTCATCGCCGACGTGCTGGGCGTCTATGACGTGTTTGGTGGCACGCCGGATGCGGCGCTGGGCAGCGCGGCGCAGATCCCCATCAACGATCCGATGATGCTGGTCTCGGCCATGGCGGCCGTGACCAAGAATCTCGGCTTCGGCATCACCGCCAACCTGTCCTACGAGCATCCCTATGTCTTCGCGCGCCGGATGACGACGCTGGACCACCTGACCGATGGCCGCATCGGCTGGAACATCGTCACCGGCTATCTCGACAGCGCCGCCAAGGGCGCGGGGCTCGACCGCCAGCGCGCCCATGACGAGCGCTATGACCTCGCCGAGGAGTATCTCGAGGTCGTCTACAAGCTGTGGGAAGGCAGCTGGCAGGAGGATGCGGTCGTGCGCGATCACGCGCGCGGCCTCTTCGTCGATCCCGCCCGGGTGCACCGCGTGCAGCACGCCGGCGACTTCTACCGCATCGATGCCATCCATCTGGGCGAGCCCTCGCCGCAGCGCACGCCGGTGCTCTACCAGGCCGGCACCTCCAGCAAGGGCCGCGTCTTTGCCGGCCGCCATGCCGAATGCGTGTTCGTCTCCGGTCCGTCGGTGGCCGTCATCGGCCCGCGCGTCGCTGACCTGCGGCGGCTGACGGCGGCCGCCGGCCGCAACCCTAAGGACATGCTGGTCTTCTCGCTGGCGACCGTCGTGGTTGGTGAGACCGAGGCAGCAGCGCGGGCCCGGTATGACGAGTACCGCAGCTACGCCGACTATCGCGGCGGGCTGGCGCTGATGTCGGGCTGGACCGGTGTCGATTTCTCGACGCTCGATCTCGACCAGCAGGTGCGGCATGTCGAGAGCGATGCCAGCCGCACGGCGCTCGACAACATCACGCGCGCCGATCCCAGCCGCGTCTGGACGGTGCGCGACGTGGTCGACCAGCTCAGCATCGGCGGCATCGGTCCGGTCTTCGTCGGCACGGCGCAATCGGTCGCCGATCAGCTCGAGGCCTGGGTCGACAGCACCGATGTCGACGGCTTCAACCTGGCCTACGCCGTCACGCCCGAGAGCTTCGAGGACGTCGTCGATCACGTGGTGCCCGAACTGCAGCGTCGCGGCCGTTACAAGCGCGATTATGCACCGGGGCCTTTGCGCGAGAAGCTGTACGGTCCTGGGCGGGCGCGCTTGCCGGCTGACCATCCCGGCGCTGCCTATCGTATCGGCAGCACAAAAATCGCGGCTGAATGATACTAATATTGATAAAATACTTAACGCGCTGGAAAGTTAATCTGACTTGTGTTTGCCGAGCCGTAGAAAGAAATAGTCACTCCAATGTAGCGGGGTGACATAGAAGATGTTCAAGGATCTTGTTCGTCAGTTGATCGTCGCCGGCGTTTCCCTGGTGCTGGCAACCGGTGCCATGGCGGCCGAGCCGCTCAAGCTGGGCGCCAGCGCCGGGCCGATGGGGCAGTTGCTGGGCTACGTCGCCAAGCTTGCGAAAGAGAAGGGGATCGACGTCAGGGTCATCGAGTTCTCCGACTGGGTGACGCCGAATGAAGCCGTGAACAGCGGCGACATCGACGCCAACTTCTTCCAGCATGCGACGTTCCTGGCCCTGCAGAACAAGAACCGTGGCTACAACCTGGTCCAGGTCGACAAGGTGGGCGTGATCGCGCCGGTGGGGCTGTTCTCGCGCAAGATCAAGAGCATCGACGAGGTGAAGCCCGGCGCCAAGGTCGGCATTCCCAACGAGCCGCTCAACGGCGCCCGCGGCCTGCAGCTGCCGGAACGCGCCGGCCTGATCAAGCTCACGCCGGGCAAGGGCTTCGCGGTCACCAAGCACGACATCATCGACAACCCCAAGAAGATCGAGGTCATTGAGCTCGAGCCGGCGCAGCTCTACCGGGCGCTGGACGACCTGACCTTGGCGCTGGTGAACATCACCTACCTCATTCTGGCCGGCGGCGACCCCAAGACGGCATTGATCATCGACCGGACCATCGACGACGGGCTGGTGCTGCGGCTCACGGCCCGCGCCGACCGCAAGGACGATCCGCGCCTGAAGGCCTTCGTCGACGTCTTCAAGTCAGCGCAGGTGAAGGAATTCATCGACACCAAGCTGCCGGCCTTCATCCCGGCCGGCTTCTGAACCGCCAGTCACAAGCCGGCGTTAACGCGGCCTTAAGAAAATCTGAAAGGCG
Organism: Vineibacter sp.; assembly: GCA_035279205.1. Lineage (GTDB taxonomy): Bacteria > Pseudomonadota > Alphaproteobacteria > Reyranellales > Reyranellaceae > Vineibacter. The sequence goes on along the minus strand of DATEIF010000718.1, from coordinate 11,147 downwards.
CGGGTGCGGGCGGGCGCGTAGGTTGCGCCGCTCGTGTTGGCAGTGCCGCACTGCGATAGCATGACGGAAGGATCACATCTTGTCTCTCACCAGACGCCTTGGCCTCGGCGCCGGCGCGATATTCCTGTTGGCCGGATCGGCCTTGGCGCAGACCGGCACGCCGGTCAAGGGCGGCACGCTGATCTACCTGGAACAGCAGGCCCATACCAATCTCTATCCGCCGTCGGGTGGCTTCTATCCCAATGGCGGCGTGCTGAACCAGATCACCGACAAGCTCACCTACCAGAACCCGCAGACCCTGGCGATCGAGTCCTGGATTGCCGAAAGCTGGACCGTCAACGCCGACGCGACGGAGTACACGTTCAAGATCCGTCCTGGCGTGACGTTCTCCGACGGGACGCCGCTCGATGCAGCCGCCGTGGCCAAGAACTACGACACCTACGGCCTGGGCAACCGTGAGCTGAAGCATCCGGTCTCGGAGGTGATCACCAACTACGCGCGCAGCGAGGTGGTCGATGCGCTGACGGTACGCTTCTTCTTCCACAAGCCGTCGCCCGGGTTCCTGCAGGGCACGTCGGTGATCGGCTCCGGCCTGGTGTCGCCCAAGACCCTGGCGCTGCCTTACGACCAGCTGGGCGACGCCACCAAGATCATCGGCTCGGGGCCGTTCGTGGTGGCAAGCGAAGTGCTCGACCGCGAGCTGGTGCTGGTCGCGCGCAAGGACTACGCCTGGGGGCCGGCCAAGCATGCGCACCAGGGCCGTCCGCACCTCGACGGCATCAAGTTCATCGTCACGCCCGAGGACAGCGTGCGCATCGGCGCCTTGCTGGCCGGGCAGGCCCACGTCATCCGCCAGGTGCAGGCCTATGACGAGAAGCAGGTGCTGGCGAAGAAGTTCCTGATCTACGCGCCCTCGACGCGCGGCATCAACAACAGCATCGTGTTCCGCCCCGACAATCCCCTGGTCGCCGACGTGCGCGTGCGCAAGGCGCTGCTGCACGCGACCAACACCCAGGAGATCGTCACCACCTTGTTCTCGGCGCACTACCCGCGCGCGACGTCGATCATCGCTGCCACGGCGCAGGGCTATGTCGATCAGTCCGCCAAGCTCGCCCACGATCCGGCGCTCGCGGCGCGCCTGCTCGACGAGGCCGGCTGGACGCTGGGCCCGCGCGGCGTGCGGCAGAAGGACGGCCGCGAGCTGGTGCTGACGGCCTACGAATCGCTGCCGCAACCGCAGAACAAGGAGACCTTGCAGCTGGTGGCCCAGCAATGGGCGCGCCTGGGCGTGAAGCTCACCGTGCTGGCCGGCGACTCGGGCAGCCGGATCGTCGACAATCTCGATTCGCGCAAGACGCCGGTGTCGCCCGCCATGGTGGGCCGCGCCGACCCCGACGTGATCCGCAGCCAGTACTATCCGACCACACGCAACGTGCTGCTGCAGAAGGGCGGAGTGAGCACCAAGGTCGAGAGCTTCGTCGACGACAAGCTCAACGCCCTGCTGGAGGCCATCGGCTCGGAGCCCGATCCGGAAAAGCGCCTCGTGCTGGTCGCCGACGTGCAGGCCTATGTGCTCGACCAGGCTTACGCGATCCCGATCTTCGAAGAGCCGCAGGCATTCGCCGCATCGCCGCGCGTGAAGGGCGTCGGCTTCGAGGCCGTGGGCCGGCCCAGCTTCTACGCGACCTGGGTGGAGGGGCGGTGAGGGCGTTCCGTCGTCCTGAGCGCAGCGAAGGACCCTGCGGTGGAGATGACGGTAATGATGATTCTGGTGAATCACCGGAACCGGCGTTCTTGGAACGGCCCACCGCAAGGTCCTTCACTGCGCTCAGGACGACGGGGGCTCGGGTGAGCCGTCGCAGCTGTGGGATGGAATCGGACACACGATGCTGAACTACCTGATGGGCCGGCTGGGCCAGGCCCTTCTCATTCTCGCCATCACCTTCACGGCGGCGTTCCTGTTGCTGCAGGCGTTGCCCGGTGATGCGATCCTGATCAAGTTCATGAACCCCGAGCTGGGGCTGACCGCCGATCAGATCGCCGACATCCGCGCATCCTATGGTGCGGACCGTCCGATCTGGGAGCAGTACCTCCATACGCTGGGCAACTTCCTGACCGGCAATTTCGGCTATTCGATCCAGGCCGGCGTGCCGGTGCGCGACCGGCTGGTGGTGAACCTGCCGCCGACGTTCCAGCTGGCGGGCCTGGGCTTCCTGGCCGCCGCCGTTCTGGCCATCGCGATTGCGGTGCTGTCGACGGTGCTCGGCCTGTCGTGGCTGCGATCGCTGGTGCAGGCAATCCCGTCGCTGTTCGTGTCGCTGCCGGTCTTCTGGCTCGGCATCATGCTGATCCAGGTCTTCTCCTTCCAACTGAACCTGGTGTCGGTGATCAGCCCCGGGCCGGTGGAACGGCTCGTGCTGCCGGTGCTGACATTGGCGATCCCGATCTCGGCACCGCTGGCACAGATCCTGATGCGCAACATCGATGCGGTGCTGGCGCAGCCTTTCATCGCCGTGGCACGCGCCAAGGGAGCGTCGCGGCAGTGGGTGCTGTGGCGGCACGTGGCGCGCAACGCGGTGCTGCCGACGTTGACGATCGCCGGCGTGCTGTTCGGCGAGCTGCTGGCCGGCGCCGTCGTCACCGAGGCGGTGTTTGGCCTCAACGGATTGGGCGGTCTCACCTACAAGGCGGTGGATGCACACGACACCGCGGTCCTGCAGGCCATCGTCGTGATCTCGGCGGCGACCTTCGTCGCCATCAACCTCGTGGTCGATCTGCTGTACCCGGTCCTCGACCCGCGTCTTGGCGCCAGGCCCGGAGCAACGACATGACCATCGGGGACACCACGGCGCCGATCCTGGCCGGCGAGCCGCGTGCGACAGGCCGAGGTGTCGCCTGGCGCGCACGCTTGCGGCACCTGCAGCCGGGACTGGTGATGGCCTGGCTGGTCGTCGCCATCATCCTGGCGTGGGCCGCCGTGCCCGGGCTCTTCACCGGCTACAGCCCCATCGACGGCGTCGCCGGCCAGCAGCTGCGGCCGCCGAGCGCGGAGCATTGGCTGGGCACCGACGGGCTGGGGCGTGACCTCTATGCCCGCATCGTGCACGGCGCCCGCCACTCGCTGACCGGCGCCGTCGTGGCTGTCACCGTCGGCCTGCTGCTGGGCACCCTGCTGGGCCTGATCGCTGGTGCGCGTGGCGGCTGGCCCGATGCCGTCATCATGCGGCTGGTCGATACCCTGCTGGCGATCCCTTCGCTGCTGCTGTCGCTCAGCATCATCGTCCTGCTGGGCTTCGGCACCATCAATGTTGCGATCGCCGTCGGCGTGGTGTCGGTGGCGCGCTTTGCGCGGCTGGCGCGGTCGGAGGTCGTGCGGGTACGGCGCAGCGAGTATGTCGAGGCGGCGTTCGGCAGCGGCGGCAGCTTCCTGGCGGTGTTGCGCCGGCACATCCTGCCGAACTCGCTGACATCGGTGATCGCGCTGGCGGCACTGCAGTTCGGCTCGGCCATCCTGGCGCTCTCCACCCTCGGCTTCCTGGGCTATGGCGCGCCGCCGCCGACGCCGGAGTGGGGACTGCTGATCGCTGAAGGGCGCAACTATCTCTCGCGCGCCTGGTGGCTGACGGCGGCGCCTGGCGTCGTGGTCGTGGTGGCGGTGCTGGCCGCCGATCGCATCAGCACAGCGATCGGGCGGACCGAGCCATGAGTGCCACCACGAGCCCCGGCACGCCGTTGCTGGAGATCGACAATCTCGCCGTGGCTTACACGGTCGGCGACGCCGAGCAGCGCGTGGTGCATGGCATCTCGTTTCACGTCGACCCCGGCGAGGTGGTGGCGCTGGTCGGCGAGTCCGGCTCCGGCAAGACCACCACGGCCCAGGCGGTCCTGGGTCTGCTGGCCGGCAACGGCCGGGTGGAGAGCGGGGCGATCCGGCTCAAGGGCGCCGACATCGTGCCCTGGTCGCAGCGGCGGCTGGATGCGGTGCGCGGCGCCGTCATCAGCCTGATCCCGCAGGATCCCGGCAGCTCGCTCAATCCGGTGCGCACGATCGGCGCGCAGCTGGCCGAGATCTTGCAGATCCACCGCTTTGGCGATCGCCGCGCGATCCAGGCACGCGTGCTCGACCTGCTGACGCGCGTCGGGCTGACGCCGGCCGACCTGCGCGCCGGGCAGTATCCGCATGAGCTCTCCGGCGGCATGAAGCAGCGGGTGCTGATCGCCATCGCCGTGGCGCTGCGGCCCGACCTGATCGTGGCCGACGAGCCGACGAGCGCGCTCGATGTCACGGTACAACGGCGCATCCTCGATCTCATCGACGCGCTGCGGCGCGAGAATGGCACATCGGTGCTGCTGGTGACGCACGATCTCGGCGTCGCCGCCGACCGCGCCGACCGCCTGGTGGTGCTGCGCGGCGGCGGGATCCAGGAGCGGGGGCCGGTGCGCGACGTCCTCACGGCGCCGCAGAGCCCTTACACCCGCCAGCTGCTGGCAGACGCCCCGTCGCTGGGCACCGCCCGCCGCCGTGCGGTGGCGACCGCCGAGGATTTCGCGATCACCGTCGAGGGCCTGACGCACGACTATCCGACGAGTGGCACCCGGTCGCGCCGCTTCCGCGCCGTCGACGGCGTGTCGTTCAAGGTGCAGCGCGGCACGACGCATGCCATTGTCGGCGAGTCGGGCTCTGGCAAGACGACGACGGCGCGTGCCGTCGCCGGCTTCCTGAAGCCGACGGCGGGCCGCATCGTGGTCGAAGGAACCGAGCTCACGACATTGCGGAGCGAGGCGCTGCGGCAATTCCGCCGCAAGATCCAGCTGGTCTACCAGAATCCCTTCGGCTCGCTCGATCCGCGCCAGTCGATCGCCGAGATCATCGAGGAGCCGCTGCTGAACTTCGAGCCCGTCAGCCGACCCGAGCGGACGCGCAAGGTGCGCGACATGATGGACCGCGTCGGTCTACCGGAAAGCTTCCTGACGCGCCGGCCGCAGGCGCTGTCGGGCGGCCAGCGGCAGCGCGTGGCGATCGCCCGCGCCCTGGTGCTGGATCCCCGCGTGCTGGTGCTGGATGAAGCGGTGTCGGCGCTCGACGTCACGGTGCAGGCGCAGATCCTGGCGTTGCTGGATGAGCTGCAGCAAGCGCTCGGCTTGACCTATCTGTTCGTTTCGCATGATCTGGCGCTGGTGCGGCAGATCTCCGATACGGTGTCGGTCATGCATGGCGGCAAGCAGGTGGATGCAGGCCCGGTCGAAAAGGTTTTCCAGCAACCCGACAGCGACTATACGCGGGAGCTGATCGACGCGATCCCGGGCCGGAAGATGCCGGTTCCGGGTTCGCACACGGCACGCGCGGGATGACGGGCAGAGGACAAGAGAATGACAGCGTCACCCAAGCGGCTCGGTTTCTTTACACGCGTGCTTGACGAGGCGGTGCCGGCCGAGCGTTACCGCCTGGCGTGCGCGCAGATCGTGCATGCCGAGCGCTTCGGCTTCCACTCGGCCTGGGTGGCGCAGCATCACTTCCATGAGGGCGAAGGCGGCCTGCCGGCACCGCTGGTGTTCCTCGCCCATGTCGCGGCGCAGACCACGCGCATCCGGCTGGGCACGGGCATCATCACGCTGCCGCTGGAGCTGCCGATCCGGGTGGCGGAGGACACCGCCGTTCTCGATCTGATGTCGGCGGGCCGGCTCGAGGTCGGCGTCGGGCCTGGCGGCAACCTGTCGGCCTTCACGGCCTTCGGCTTCGACAGTGACGAGCGCACCGCGCTGATGACGCGGCACCTGAAGCTGCTGCGCGACGCCTGGACGGGCCGCCCGTTGCCGGGCGGCGATCGGCTCTATCCGACGAACCCGGCGCTGGCCGAACGCGTCTGGCAGGCCACGTTCTCGGTCGAGGGCGCGGCACGGGCAGGGGCGGCGGGCGATGGCCTGCTGCTGTCGCGCACGCAGCCGCGGCCGGCCGATGCGCCGAAGCGGTCGCTGGCCGACATCCAGAACCCGATGATCGATGCCTATCTGGCGGCGCTGCCGCCGGGGTGCGCGCCGCGCATCCTGGCGTCGCGGTCGGTGTTCGTGGCCGACGACCGCAAGGATGCCTTGCGCTTCGCCGACATCGGCCTGGGCCGACTGCGCGACCGCTTTGCCCAGACCGCCAGGGCGTCGAGCGCGCAATCGGTGAGCGACTTGATCGCGGCCTTCGACGTGCATCTCGGCACGTCCGGCGATGTGATCGCGTCGCTGGCGGCGGACAGCACGCTGAGCCGCGCCACTGACCTTGCGGTCCAGGTGCACTCGGTCGATCCGCCGCATCCCTTGACCCTGCGCTCGATCGAGCTGGTGGCCGAGGCGGTGGGGCCGGCGCTCGGCTGGGGGCCGCAGCGCGCGCCAGGCGTACGGCAGGTGGCATGAGAGGGAACGAGACGATGTCGGGACCCCATAACGACGTGATCGACGCGCTGGTCGGCATTGCGCCCGGCACGGCGCTGGATGCCATCCGGGCCCGGCGGCCGGACGCCCGCACCCACGCGCAGACGAGCTATCGCGCGCTGTTCGCGCCAGAAGACTTTGGCGATGTCACCGCCGTGGAACGCTTTGCCGTGGCGCGCTTCATCGCTGGCCTGCACGAGGCTGCCGACGTCGCGGCGCTCTATGCCGAGGGTCTCGCCGGCAGCGGTGCATCAGCCGCGTTGCGCGCGGCCGTCGATGCCGCCATTGCCGAGGGCAGGACCCAAGGCCCTTACGGCAGCTTCCCGCCGGGCCCCTTGAGCGGCGAGAATACGGCGGGACCCGTCTACCGCGTGGGCGATGAGACCGGCCGCGGTCTGGGCCGGCGGCTGGCCGCCGCGTTCGAGCACACGCACATGCTGATCTTCCATCCGCGCGATGCCGCCGCACCGGCCCTGCAGGCGCTGCTCGATGCCGGCTGGTCCACCACCGGCATCGTGACGCTGTCGCAGCTTGTCGCCTTCCTGTCGTTCCAGATCCGCGTGGTCGCCGGACTGCGCACGCTCGCCCACGCCTGAACCGCGGGATCACATCATGGCCGATACCACGCTGACCCCTCCCGCGCATACGGTGCCGACGGCGTTCACGCGGGACCAGCTCGACTGGCTGCCCTGGCTCGAGCCGCTGGCGGTCGAGGCCCTGACCGAGCGCCACCTGGCCGGCCTGGTCGACGCGGCGCGGGCGAAGTCGCCGTATTTCCGTCTGCTGGCGCGCGATCCGGACGTGCTGGGCGCCCGCACGCGCACCGACAAGGATATCTTCTACAACGCCGACGCCGGTCTGCCGCGGGCCGAACGCGAGCTCGCCGCCACCGCAGCCTCGCGCTTCAACGGCTGCATCTACTGTGCCTCCGTGCATGCGCGATTTGCCGCGACCTATTCGAAGCGCGAGGCCGATGTCCAGCGCCTGCTCGATGGCGGCACGGGCGTCGATCTCGACGAACGCTGGAACGCCATCGTCGCCGCCTCGGTGGCGCTCACGGCCACGCCGATCGCGTTCGGGCCGCAACACGTGGAGCGCCTGCGCCGTGCCGGACTCGACGATCTCGCGATCGCCGACGTCATTCATGCGGCAGCGTTCTTCAACTGGGCCAACCGCCTGATGCTGTCTCTGGGCGAGCCGGCGGCGTAGGGTTTGGACCGCGGGCGTCCACGCCCGCAATCGCTCGGAGCGAAGCGAAGAGCGAAGTCCTGTCGACGCTACCGCGCCGATGCGCGCGTGGACGCGCGCGGTCCAAAAACGCTACTTCTTCCCGTTGCCGGCGAAGGCCGCGGTGACACCGAGCCCGATGAAGAGGGTGCCGGTCACGTAGCGCTCGAACTTCAGGTAGCCGCGGCTGCGCTTGAGCCAGCTGCCCGCGGTGCCGGCGGCCAGCGCGTAGCAGCCGTCGGTCACGAAGCCGATCACCGCGAACAACAGGCCGAGGAAGGCGATCTGGGCCGCGACATGGCCGCGGCTCACCTCGACGAACTGCGGCAGGAAGGCCAGGAAGAACAGCGCCGTCTTGGGGTTCAGCAGGTTGACGATGAAGCCGTCGCGGAACAGCTGCCAGTAGCTGTAGCGCGTCATGACCTGATCGTCGCCCGCCGCCTCGTCGCGTCCGAAGATCTTCTTCAACCCGATCCAGATCAGGTAGGCGGCGCCGGCGTACTTGACGATGCTGAAAGCCAGCGCCGAGGAGGCCAGCAGCGCCGACAGCCCGAGAGCGGCGGCGGCGACATGCACCAGGGTCGCGCTGTGGATGCCGAGATCGGAGATGAAACCGGCCAGGCGGCCCTGCTCGACCGAACGCGCGACAATGAAAAGCACGGCCGGCCCTGGCGTCAGCAGCAGCACGAGCGCCGCGGCGACGAACAGGCCGATGTTGCCGCTACTGGGAATGACGAACTCCATGACGAGGCTCCTGAGATACGGCCGCCTATTATGCCGGGACGGGAACGGTGCCGCCACCCCGGCGGCTTGCCACCGGAGCGAAAGGAAGGCGGTCAGTACGTCACCGTGGCCACGATCGTGTCGATATAGGCGCCGATCGGGATGTTCTGGCGCGCCGGGATGCGCCCGAAGACCGTGTAGGTGGCGTTGTGCGGCGTCAGCGGCGTGATCAGGATGCCGAGGGCGGAGATGCGGCCGGTGCCGCCGGTGCCGTTGCCCCAGACCGTCGTGCGGGCGGCGCTCGTATAGAGGTTGTAGCTCAGGACCGATGCGCCCTGGAGCATCGACCGGCTAGTGTAGCTGCCGCTGCTGCCGGTGGCGAGGTCGACGGTGTAGTTGATCGTCAGGCTGAGCAGCGCGGTGCAGCGGACGCTGACGCTGCCGGTGGCGTCGGTCGGCGTCAGCAGGGTGGTGCTGTAGCCGCCGAAGGCGACGCCGGTCGATGTCGCGGTGCAGGTCTGTCCCAGGGCCGGCGTGGCGCCCAGCCCCAGGCCCGCCAGGGCGATGGCCATCGCCCGTCGGCCGATTACAGATGCTGGCATCGAACCGGTCCCACCGCTGTCGCGCCATCACGCGCGGGTTGATACGCAAACGAGGCCCGGCACTGTCCGAACGGGCCTTCGACAACGACGACATTGTCGGCCTTCAGGTGCCGGAAATAGATCTGGCCGTCGTAGCCCACCCAGGTGCGCTCACCAGTGCTCTGCAGCGTGCCCTGGGCACCGACCGGCACGAACCGGCCATCATCGAGGGTCAATGTCACCACGGCCGCTTCGATGGGCTGCACGCCGAAGCGCACGACGACACCGGAGCGATCGGCCGGGACGACCTCGACGACGTCGCGGCCGACCTCGGTCTTGTTGGGGATGGTCTGCGGGTCGATGGCGATCCGGTTGGGCTGGTAGGCGCGCAGGTCCCGCACCAGCAGCGTGCCGGAGCGGTCGGTGGCACCGACGGTGCGGTTCTCGTTCGACACGACGATCCCGCCGATCCCGCTGGTGTCGACGACGGCGAAGCTGTCGTCGATGAAACGACCCGGGAAGAGGGCGCCGTTGGCGAGGGTGAGCGAGCCGCGCGCGCCGGCCCGCACGCCGCGCACCTTGCCGAACTGCGCCGCCGTCGCCTCGACGTCGCCGAGGTTGGACTGATAGGTCAGTGTCGCTTCGCGGCGCGTGAACGAGCCCTCCGTGTTGGACAGGCGCCAGCCGAAGCCGCCCTCGTAGGGCGGCGTTTGGGCGGCCTGGACGGTCGCGCGCCAGCCATCGCGATCGACGCTGACATCGCCGCCGGCGGTGATCTGCGTGCCGAACGGCACGGCAAGCCCGATCGTGGCGCCGTAGGTGCGATCGCGCAGGCTGGCGAAACCGGTCACAAAGAGCGACGCGCTCTCCAGGATGCTGACATTGTAGGTGCCGGACACGAATTGCTGGCGCGGCCCGCGGCTGTATTTGATGTCGGTGAGCGCCACGCTGATCGAGCCCATGCCGTTGAACGTCAACCCGGCGCCGGCTTGGTTGAGGAACCTCAGCGCCGAGCGGTCGGCGATGGCCGGCACGTCGCGATAGCCACGCGAGGCCCGTTGGCTGGAGGCAAAGACGTTCCAGCGCGGCGAGCGACGCTCGTAGCTGATGTAGCGCTGGACGCCGAACGTGCCGCCGCGGCGCGACGTTGAGAAGGCGCCCGCCACGCGACCGAATGCGCCCAGGGCCACGACACCGCCGAACCCCAGAACGGCGGTCCCGAGGCCGGCCTCGCCGTGCCCCTCGGCCGTGAGCCAGGGTGTGAGGCCGTAGCGATAGGTGGCGCCGCCGGCCGGCCCGCCATAGTCGAGACTGCGCAGCCCGTAATTGCGGCGCACCACGCCGGCTTCGGCGGCGTAGGCGGACAAGCCCTCGCGCAGCAGATCGTTCGAGGCATAGAAGTTGAGATTCTGATAGCGCTCGCGGCCCAGGGCATCGCGCACCACGACAACGACGTCGCCAAACCCGGTCATCACCGGCAATCCGCGCACCGAGAACGGGCCGTCGGTGACCGGCTGGGATAGCTGCCGCACGCCGTTGACGAAGACGTCGACAGTCGAGGGCACCGCGGTCTCGCCGCGAATATCGGGCGTCGGGAAGGTGACGAGGTCGGGGCGCAGGGCAAAGTCGGTCGTGACCTGAGCGCCGCCCAGGCGCATGGGCCGGGTCCACGCCAGGCCGCTGGTGATCAGATCGCCGACCCTGTAGCGCCGCAGGGTCAGCGGCTCCGAGTAGGTCCAGGTGGAGTCCAGGCGCGTCGTGCGGATGCGCGCGCCGGTACCGTAGGCCACCAGCCCGGTGTTGCTGAGCACGCCCCACGGCGAGAACAGCCGGGCTTCGCCCAGGGCGGAAACATAGGTGCGTCCGCTCTCGCGTGTGGCCAGCGCATCGTAGTTGACCAGGAAGCCGGTTGCGGACTGGGCTCGCAACGCCGGTGAGGCGGTATCATCGGTGCCGATGATCGTGCCGGCGACGGCGCCGGCCGGCGCCTTGATCCGCACCAGCTGCGACTTGTGATCGATGTCGTAGCGAAGGCCCGGAATCTGCGCCAAGGCGATCCTGCCGTCCGCGCCGTCGCCGCGCGCGGCGACGTCCAATCCCAGTTCGCGCAGATCCTGCGGCGTGGCACGCAGATGGCCGTTCTCTTCGACGAACTCGGCAATACGGCCGGTCGGCCGGTCATTCACCACGACGTCC
>DATEIF010000717.1:0-2411 GCA_035279205.1 Vineibacter sp. | reverse complement strand
CAGGCGGCGCTGCTGCTGGGCGATCCCGCGACCGACGCGGTGCGCGCCCACCTGGCCTTGCCCGACGATCCGGAGCACAGGATCACAGAGACCCTGCGGCGCACCACGTCGATGGCCAGCATCGCGCACTTCCTGTGGCCGATCCCGGAGCGCGGCCTGTCGCGGCGGCTGCGCCGGATCAAGGCCCCGACGCTGATCGTGTGGGGCGCCGAGGACAGGCTGGTGCCGTCCGTCTACGCCCAGGACTTCGCCGGGGCGATCGCGTCGGCCCGCGTCGAGATGATCGCCGGCGCCGGCCACACGCCGCACTTTCCCGACTGCCGCACCGTCCTGGACAAGCTGACCGATTTCCTCGCGTAGAGCGTTTCATCGTTGATGGAAATGGCGGGTTGGCCGCTCACGTCATCCTGAGCGCAGCGAAGGATCTTGCGGTGTTGGTATCAACACTGTCGGCGCTGATATTTCATCAGTGCCGACGCTCTTTGAACGATCCACCGCAGGGTCCTTCGCTTCGCTCAGGACGACAGCAGTAGCCGATTCCATCAAGCGAAGAACCGCTCTAGCGTCGTCGCGCGTGAAGCTGGCCTTGGCTCAGTTGGCCTGGAGCCGCACACCTTCAGCGTTGCGGATGTGGTCGTAGTTCTGGCTCTGGTACCATTCCATGAACTTCAGATAGGTCGTCGGCTCGAACCTGGGCGGGTTGTCGGGGTCGGTGCAGGAAGGCAGGCACGTCATCTCGTGTTCGATGGCGCAATCGAAGAAGAAGGGAATCGCATAGCGATCGCCGCCGGACCTGTTGGTGACCCGGTGCGGCGTGGCGCGGAAACGGCCGTTGCTCCAGCGGTTCAGCATCTGGCCGCTGTTGACCAGGAAGGCACCCTCGATCGCCGGTGCATCGATCCAGCGCCCGGAGGCGGTGCGCAGCGACAGGCCGGGAATCTTGTTCTGCGCCAGCAGGGTCATGAACGACGTATCGGCGTGCGGCGCCAGGCCGTATTCGTTCTGCTCCAGGCTGGGCGTGTAAGGATAGTGCGACATGCGCAGCGTGTACTGCGGGTCGGCGAACGCGGGTGAGAAATAGTCCGCCGGCAGGTCGAGCGCCGTGGCGTAGATCGGCAGAATGCCCAGCGCCAGCGCTTCCATGGCATCGCAATAGGCGATGATGGTCTCGCGGAAGCCCGGCAATGCCGCCGGCCACAGATTGGCGCCGCGGAAGCGCTTGTTGGCGCGCACGTCGGGGTGGTCGGCGGGCAGGTCGCGCTTGACGAAGTAGGCCTCGTTCAAGTTGGGGCGGTTGTTGGTGCTGACGTCGGAATGGCGCGTGGTGGCAGCCTTCATCGGCAGATAGCCGATATTGTGCTCGTTGATCTTGAGCTTGAGCTTTTCCTCCAGCGGCTGGGCATGAAAGCGCGCGGCCTCGGCGAACACCCGGTCGACCAGCGCTTGCGGCATGTGATGCCCTGTCAGGAACCAGAAGCCGACATCCTCGTAGGCATGCCGCAGCTGCGCGGCGCAGTCGGCGAGCGCGGCCGCATCGCCGGCCAATGCACCGGAGACATCGATGATCGGAATCTCGTCACTGACGTCGGCGTGGCCAGACACAGAAGCGGCAGCGTGGGCTTGGGACATGGTGGTTCCGCGCAACAATCAGGCCTGTGGCTCAGCGAGCCTGGAAATCAGTCTAGTACTTTCCCGCCATCACTGTCCGGGCGGAAACGCAAGGCTTCCCGTCCTCCGAAGCAAGGCGCATGCCATGGCTGTCGTTTCGCTGCCGGGCCGCTATAGTGCCGCGCGAAGGAGAATGCGGCATGCCCGACGACAAGCTCTACGGACGACGCGACGGCGCGGTGGGCCACGTCGTTTTCAACAACCCGGCCAAGCTGAACGCCGTCTCGCTCGACATGTGGGATCGGTTGCTCGACATCCTGAAGGATTTCGAGGCCGACAGCGCCGTGCGCTGCGTCGTCGTGAGCGGCGCCGGCGGCAAGGCGTTCGTCTCCGGCGCCGACATCTCCAAGTTCGAGAGCGAGCGCGCCAATGCCGAGGCGCAGGAGCGCTACAACGCCATCTCCGGGCGCGGCTACGAGGCGCTGTACGATTTCCCCAAGCCCACCATCGCCAAGATCACCGGCTATTGCATCGGCGGCGGCATGAACCTGGCGGCCTGCTGCGACTTGCGCTTCTGCAACGAGGGTGCCCGCTTCGGCGTGCCGGCGGCGCGGCTGGGGCTGGGCTACGGCCTGATGCGCATCGAGCGGATGGCCACCATTGTCGGCCTGCCGCGCGCCATGGAAATGCTGTTCACGGCGCGCCAGTACTCGTCGGCCGAGGCGCTCGATATCGGGCTGGTCCATCGCGTCGCCGGCGATGCCGAGCTGGACGTGGTCGTGGCCGAGACGACCGGGCAGATC
>DATEIF010000716.1:0-10503 GCA_035279205.1 Vineibacter sp. | reverse complement strand
CTATTTCTTAGGCCGGATCGCATCCCACTGTTCGTCTGTCCAGTCGAGCATCGCGGCGGTGCTGGCGCCGCCGCCACCGGACTGCAGCATCTTGCCGCCGTCGATCACGATGGCATCGCCGTTGATGTAGGCAGCGCCGTCGGAGACGAGGAACGCCGCGAGATTGGCGAGCTCGATATGCTCGCCGACGCGGCGCAAGGGGATGGTCTTGGCGAGGTTCTCGTTGCCGCCGCGCTCCTTGGGCATCAGGCGTTCCCAGGCACCGGGCGTCGGGAATGGACCCGGCACGATGGCGCAGGTGCGGATGCCCTTGGGGGCCCATTCGACGGCCAGGCTCTTGGTCATCGCCAGCACGCCAGCCTTGGCCATCGCCGAGGGCACGGTGAACGGCGCGCCCATCAACGACGACACCGTCAGGATCGACAGCACGACCTTGTCGCGCTGGCCAGCGTCGATCCAGCGCCGGCCGGCGGCGACGGTGCAATAGGCCGAGCCATGCAGCACGATGTTCAGGACCGAGTCGATGGCGCGTGTCGACAAACGATGCGTCTGCGCCAGGATCTGGCCGGCGGCGTTGTTCACCAGGATGTCGAGCGGCCGCGTCTGCCAGATGCGGTCCATCATCTCCTCGACCGCCGATGCGACCCGCACATCGACGCTGTGCGCCTCCACGGATGCGCCCGGAATCTGGTCGCGGAATGTCTGTGCCGTCTTCTCCAGCACGTCGGCACGACGACCGCAGATCACCAGCTCGGCGCCCAGCTCGAGAAAGCGCCGCCCCATGCTCTCGCCCAACCCGGTGCCGCCGCCGGTGACCAGGATGCGTTTGCCCTTCAGCAGATCGGCCTGAAACATGAGGTCTCCTTAGTCTCCTTTCCCGCAAGCGGGAGAGGAAGGGGCCCATTGCGCGGAGCGCAATGGGAAGGTGAGGGGCCAAGGACGTGGTGCCGTGCGTGAAGCCCTCATCCGGCCGCCGCTGCGCGGCGTCCACCTTCTCCCGCTTGCGGGAGAAGGAACCTTAAGCAAACACCACGCGCGTTTCGCCAAGACCCGGGAACGTCGTCAAGACCTCGGCGCCCGCTTCGACGAAGTGCAGGCCGCCCCACGAACCGGTGGTGACGATCTGTCCGGCGCGCAAGCCGCCGCGTGCCGTCACCACATGACCTGCCAGCCACGTCACCAAGCGCAGTGGCGAGCCACCGGTGTTGCCGCCGGTGCGATCGACCAGGGCCTTGCCGTTGGTGATCATGGTCACCGGCTGGCGATCGTAGTCGAGGTCGCGCCAGCCCTCGAACGCAGGCCCGACGACCAGCGCTTTGTTCATGCTGTTGTCGCTCATCGGCCACAGCGGATCGAGGCTCTTCCAATTCGCCAGTCGCGTGTCGACCACTTCCATCACGACGTGCGCACTGGCGATCGCGTCCAGCACCGCGGCTGCATCGGGGGCCGTCGCCGCAGCCGGCAGGTCGCGGCCGAAGCGAAAGGCGACCTCGGCCTCGACGCCCAGCATGTGCATGCTGCCGGCGCTGAAACGGGCCGGCCCGCTGATGACGTGATCCTTCAGCAGCGGCGCGCAGGTCGGCGTGTCGGTCGGCGTCTTCGCGCCGACCTTCCATCCGTCGGGCGGGCCGAGCTCGGCCGCGACCGCGTCCTGGATGGCATAGACCTCGGCCGTGCTGGTCGGTGCGGGGCCCGGCGCTGCGATCTGCGCGCCGCGGCGGCGGGCGTCGAGCAGGGCGGCTGCCGCACGTTTGATCTCGGTCGGAGTCATGGCGTGGTCCTTTCGCCGTCAGGCCTTCTTGATGTCGACCAGCGCGATGCCGTCCTTGATCAGCGCCTCGATGTCGGCATCGCTGAAGCCGTGCTCCTTCAGCACCGCGCGCGTGTCGTGGCCGAAGGTCTTGGGCTTGGTGCGCACCGCCGGCGGCGTGCGCGACAGCTTCACCGGGTTGCCGACATTGCGGTAGCCGTCCTTCGACCACACCATGTTGCGGTGCTTGGTGTGCGGGTGCTCCATCACGTCAGGCACTTCCAGCACGGCGCCCGACGGCACGCCGTTCTCCATCAGCGCGGTGGCGAACGCCTCGCCGTCGCGGTCCGCCGTCAGCGCGCGCAGCTCGGCTTCGAGCGCCGGCTTGTTGGCGATGCGCTCCTTGTTGGTCTTGAAGCGCGGATCGTCGGCCAGCTCGGGCTTGCCCAGCAGCTGCGTGAGCTTGCGGAACTGCGCGTCGTTGCCGGCGCCGATCACGATGTTGCGGCCCTTGGTCGGGAAGTTGGCGTAGGGCGCCAGGTTGCCGTGGCTGTTGCCGAACAGCTTGGGCTTCAGCCCGCCCATGAAATAGTTGGGCGCGTGCGGCTGATGCAGCGCCACGGCGCTGTCGTAGAGCGTGGCGTCGACGAACTGGCCCTTGCCCGAGCGCTGCCGCTCGTAGAGCGCCATCAGGATGCCCATGCAGGCGTTCATGCCGGTGGCGAGGTCGACCAGGGGCACGCCAATGCGTACCGGCCCGCTGTCGGGATCGCCGTTGACCGACACCAGGCCGGCCCAGGCCTGCACCATGGCGTCGTAGCCGGGATAGCCGCCCATCGGGCCGTCGGCGCCGAAGCCGGTGACGCGGGCATGGATCAGCTGCGGGAACTTCTGCGACAGGGTGTCGGCGTAGCCCAGGCCCCACTTCTCCATGGTGCCGGTCTTGAAGTTATCGATCAGGACGTCGGCGCCCTCGAGCAGCTTCAGGAGCACGGCACGGCCCTGCGGCTTGGCGAGGTCGAGCGCGATGGTGCGCTTGTTGCGGTTGATGCCGGCGAAATAGGCCGAGATGCCTTCGGCATCAAACGGCGGTCCCCAGCCGCGCGTCTCGTCACCCTGCGGCGGCTCGACCTTGATAACGTGGGCGCCGTGGTCGGCTAGCATCTGGGCGCAGTAGGGGCCGCCCAACACGCGCGACAGGTCGATCACCTTGAGACCGGCAAGCGCGCCGGCCGACTCTGCAGAAGACATGTGCGTGGTTACTCCCTTGGCGGGCCGTTGCGGCCCCTGTTCCGTGATTTCGCCCAAGTGGCGCGGTACGACGACGCCTGCGCGGTCCCAGATCGCGGCACGCGGTCATACACAGGCCGATGGGAACGGGCTATGCCAGGGCGCGCAAGGGCGCCATGAACAAAGACGGGAGGGGGACAATGCCACGTCATCCGCATGCAGCAGCCTGGCTTGGGATCATGCTGGCCGCCGTGCCGACCATCGCCGCTGGCCAGCAGCAAAATCCGCGCGCGGAGCGGCTGGCCAGCGTGGCGCAATGGGTCGGGATCACGGCCGCCGAGACCATCGAGGGCGGCAGCGGCAAGCTGTGGGACCTGCCGGCGCTGCGGCAGGCGGCCGTCGAGGCGATGGGCCCGGCGCTGGCCCGCGAAGCCTTGAAGCCCGCGGGACCTGAAACACCCGTCGTGCGCGACGGCCTGCTGCTGCGCTGGAGCTGGTGCCGGCGCGGTGACTGCGGCGGGCTGGGCTACGTGTTCGTCGTCGATCCGCGCCGCGGCGACCTCTTCGTCTGCCGCAGCGCCGATTCGGGGCGACAGGGATGGATGGGCAACGATCCGCGCATGCACATCCCCATCAAGGGGCGAGGCTGCGATGCCGCCAACGTCAGCGAGTTCATCCGCCTCAACACCCGGCCCTGATCCCGGTCAGCGACCTTTCCAGTTGGGTTTGCGCTTCTCGGCGAAGGCCTTGGGCCCCTCGACGGTGTCTTCACTGTGCGCCATGGCGACGAAAGCCGGAAAATGCTGGTTATGCATCGCCGTCTCCAGGGCCGGCGCATCGAGCGAGCGCATGACGACCTGCTTGGTGGCGCGCACGCTCATGGGCGAGCACTCCAGGATCTGGCCGGCCCAGCGGCGCGCCTCGGCCATCAGCTGGGCGTGCGGCACCACGGCGGTCACGAACCCCAGCTCGTAGCCTTCCTGCGCCGGCACGTGGCGGCCGGTCAGCATCATGCCCATCGCCTTCTTCAGTGGGATCATGCGGCTCAGCCGCTGCATGCCGCCTGCGCCGGCGGCCAAGCCGACCCGCGGCTCGGGCAGGGCGAAGGTGGCCTTGTCCGAGGCGATGATGATGTCACAGGCGAGCGCAATCTCGAAGCCGCCTCCCATCGCCACGCCGTTCACGGCGGCGATGACCGGCTTGTCGAGATCGAAGCGGTTGGTGAGGCCACCGAATCCCTTGGCCGGATGGACCGGTCGTTTGCCCGTCTTGGTCTGCAATTCGGCATGATATTTCAGGTCGTTGCCGGCACAGAAGGCCTTGTCCCCGGCGCCGGTGATGATGGCCACCCACAATTCAGGATCGGCAGCGAAGGCGTCGAAGGCGTCGACCAGCTCCTGATTCGCCATGGGATGGCAGGCATTATAGACGTCAGGCCGGCTGATCGTGACGATCATCAGGCGGCCTTCGGTCTCGACGGTGCTGTACTGGCCCATGGGTATCCTTCCTCCGTGATCGGGTGTGCGCCAGACGATACGCTTGAGCGGCGTGGCCTGGAAATGTATTGGTAACTCAATGCGCCTGTTGCTTCTATCCATCGCCGTGCCCTTGCTCGTCCTGGGCGCGGGCAACCCAGCTGCCGCGCAGGCTCGCGAGGGTGCGCGTTTCGATGGGGTTGGATCGGGCATCAGCCATGCTCCCGGCGACAAGCCGTCGAGCTTCCTGGCGGACGCCGGCAACCGGCCGGCACGTGCCGGTGGGACGGTGGAGCGGACGGGTCAGGTACCCGCCACGGGCAACCGCGGTTCCGGTGGCTTTGGCTACCGTGGATTGCAGATGACACCGCCGGGCTTGGACACGATTCGACGCGACAGCCTGCCGGGCGGTGGCGCGACGCTGTTGCCGCCCGACCTTCGCTCCATGCCTCAACCTTCTGGAATTTCTTCTTCTTCCAACGGACCCTCGCCCCGGTTGTCGGTGAGGGAGAATGGGGCCGTCCTGGGGCTTTCTTACAAGATCAAGCCGCCTCAATAGTAGGCAAAGTGCTCCAATTCGCCTCGATTGTTAACATGCAGGACGGGCGCTAAATCTCTGAAATACCATTCATATCAATGACCAATAATGTAGTGTTGCGTGAAAGCCACACGATCTGAATATCGACGCTGAGGGCTGGCTCCGCCATTGCGACCCCAACGCCTTGGTATATAGTCGATCGCGAAGTTGGTGCCGTGTCCAACCCCGCCACTTCGTCACGTGAGTAAATGACCTAGAGAGGGGATACCCTAATGAAGACCAAACTAGGAGCCGTTGTCGCTGCGGCTCTCATCGCGGCGCCCCTGGCCGCGAACGCGCAGTCGACCAACTTGCCGGGCTTCTACGTTGGAGTGGAAGGCGGTCTGAACTGGCTTAACCTGCGTACCTTCAGCAACGCCAACGAGAAGCTCGGCTTCGCGGGCGGTGCTGTGATCGGTTACGACTTTGTCGGTCCGCGCGTCGAGTTGGAGCCGGTGTACCGCTACAACAAGGTCAGCGGTTTCAAGATGCATCAGTACAGCGCGTTCGTGAACGTGTTGTATGATTTCATGACCGACTCGGTGGTCTCGCCGCACCTCGGTATCGGCGCCGGTATCAACTACTGGAAGATCAAGGGTACGGGAATCAGCACCACTGACTTCGCGATGCAGGGCATTGCCGGCGTGGCGGTGAAGATCACCGACGGCTTCTACGGCAGCCTCGACTACAAGTTCATGAACACCTTTGCCAAGGGCAAGGACTTCTTCAACCACACCGCGATGCTGACCCTGGGCTACAAGTTTGGCCCGCCGGCGCCAGCCGCACCGCCGCCGCCGGCCGTGGGCCCGACGCCGGCTCAGTACATCGTGTTCTTCGACTTCGACCGCGCCACGCTGACGGCGCAGGCGCTGACGACCATCAAGCAGGCCGCCGCCGCTGCGAAGTCCGGCAACAAGACGCGCATCGGCGTCACCGGTCACGCCGACCGCGCCGGCAGCGACGCCTACAACATGGCGCTGTCGCTGCGTCGTGCCAATGCCGTGAAGGACGCGCTGGTGCGTGAAGGCATCCCGGCCACCGGCATCACCGTGGTGGGTCGTGGCGAGAGCCAGCCGCTGGTCCCGACGGCCGACGGTGTGCGCGAGCCGCAGAACCGCCGCGTCGAGATCGTGCTGCAGTAAGCGCGACCGACAGCGAGACGATCGCGAAACGGCCGGGGCAACCCGGCCGTTTCTTTTTGGTGCCGACAAATGAAAAGGCGCGGCCGACGGCCGCGCCTTTATTTACGCGAGAGCGGGATTGCCGCTACTTGCGGGCAGGCTGCCGGGCAGGCGGCTTCGCGGGCGTTGCCGGCGCGGCGCAGACGCGCAGACCCATATCGCCCGAAAAGTCCAGTATCGGGGGGACTTGGGCCAACGAGTTGACCTGCTGTGACAGGGCCCAGCGGAATCCTTGCTGCGCGTTGGCGCAATACTGCGGGTTGCCACCGGCGCTGGCGCCGTCGCGGTTGGCCACTTCCGTCTTGAACGCGTTGACGTTCATGCGGTGCTTGGTGATGGCGCGCTGCAGCGGCGCCGAGTTCACCTCATTGTCGCCGCGGAACTTGTTGCGGAAGGCGCCGTAGTCGGCGGCAAAGGCCGGCGTGTTGCCACGGCACTGGATGGCCGCGTTGTAGAACTGCTGCCAGGCGATCTCGTTGCGTACGGCCTGGATCTCGTCATCCGTCAGGCAGGTGCCACGAGCGGGCGCCGGATTCGTTGACGTTTTGGCATAAGCATTCGACGGTGGCGGCTGGCTCGTCCGCGCCTGCTGATCGCAGGCCGCCAAGATAATCGTCGTCGCCGCCGCCACGGCCGTGGCGCGGAAGAGAGAAGCAGACATTGTTGGGAACCTCGTTGGGGACCGGGGGGCTTGGAAAACGAGCACTTATATCAGTTTACGCGGACGACGGAAGAGTCATCGTTGTTCTCGTCAGCTTGTCATCAGCTTTCGCGTGGCGCAGCGAGTTACTCAAACGGCGCGTTTGAGCGCTTCACGCAACAGAGGCAGGCGATCATTGCCGAAGTACATGTCATCGCCATTAACGTACATCGTGGGGGAACCGAAGCCGCCGCGCGCGATCACGTCGTCGGTATTCGCCTTCAGCCGGTCCTTGTACGACTGCTCGGCGATCTTGGCGAAGAACTCGGCACGATCGAGCCCCACTTTGTCGACGATCTCCGCCATGACCTCGTCCTTGGAAATGTCCTTGTCATCGCCCCAGTAGGCGTCGAAGGCGGCATAGGCATAGGGCACCAGCTTGCCTTTTTCCAAGGCGACAAAGGCCCCGCGCATGCACTTGACGCTGTTCACCGGAAAGACGGTCGGACGCATCTTGATGCGCAGGCCATAGAGCCGCGCCCAGTCCGCCATGTCCTTGGCTGTGTATGCGAGCTTGCGCGGGTTCGGCGTCTCGCGGCTCTTGTAGACGGTGTCGTTGACCGTATTGAAGATGCCACCGACTAGAATCGGCTTCCATTCGATGTCAGCGCCGGTTTCGGCAACGATCGGCTGAATGCCGTGGAATGCCAGGTACGTCCAAGGGCTGGAGCAGTCGAAAAAGAACTCGATTCGGGCGGCCATGACGAACTCCAGACAGCTATGCGCTCCATGCGCCGCGACCTTGACACTGTGTCGCCTTGCTGTCGACTCACCGCATCTGTACTTTACAAGCCCATGACCGCATCGGTTGTCCCCCTCGGGGCCGTGTCATCGGGGCCCCGCAAGATCGCCATCATCGTGCATCAGGAGCATTCCCAGCCCGGTCGCGTCGGCGCTCTGCTGGAGGCCAGGGGATACACGCTCCACAGGCTCTGCCCCAATCTCGGTTGCCAGCTCCCCGAAGACCTGTCCGACTTTGCCGGCGTGGTGATTTTCGGCGGGCCGATGAGCGCCAATGACTGCACGACGTTGGCAGGCATCCGCTGCGAACTCGCCTGGATCCCGAAGGTCGTCGAAGCCGGCGTCCCCTTTCTGGGCATTTGCCTGGGCGGTCAGCTCCTCACCCGGGCGCTCGGCGGATCGGTGGGCCCCCATGCCGACGGCCTGATCGAGGCCGGCTACTACCCCATCATGCCCACGGCCGCCGGCGCCGATTGGTTTCCCGATGGGGCAATGCAGGTCTACCAGTTTCACCGCGAAGGCATGCGGGTCCCGGAATGCTGCAAGGTGCTGGCGACCGGCGAGCACTATCCCGTCCAGGCGTTTCGCTACGGCACCAATGCCTTCGGCATCCAGTTCCACCCCGAGGTGACGCTCGAGATGAAGGATACCTGGACCACCAAGGCCGCCACGCTGCTGACATCGCCCGGGAGCCAGCCGCGTGAGGTGCATCTGGGTGAGCACGAACGGCACGACCCGGCGCTGGGTCGCTGGATCGACCGGTTCCTCGACAAGTGGCTCGCCACGTCACGCGCGACGGCACCCGCGCCGCTGATGGCGGCCGGTTAGCGACCGGCGGTGGATCGCGCGCCTGCTGTGGCACGCCGGGTGCACTATTGACACGATAGGGTGATTCCACCCCCGTCGTGATCTGCTCTAGCGTCGCAAGCCCGGGAGATCCCCATGCTCCGTCGGTCCCTCATGGCGATGCTGCCGCTGTCGATGCTGTTGATCATTGCACCACCGGGATTGGCGAAGGCGCAGCGGCCTGAGCCGCCTCTGCAGCCGCACGCCGACGAGCCGCCGCGCTATGTCGTGTTCTTCGACATGGGGAAGGCGACAATCACCCCTCGCGGCGTGGCGACGATCCGCGAAGCCGCCGCGGCAGCACGCAAGCCGGAGGTCAAGGCAGTCGAAGTGAGCGGCTACACCGACCGTGCAGGCACGGACCGGTCCAATGAAGCGTTGTCGCTGCGCCGGGCACGCGCGGTGCGCGACCTGCTGGTGAGGCAGGGCGTTCCGGAGGCGATCATCGCCATACAGGGTCTGGGTGAAACCAAACCGTTCATGAGTACCGAAGACGGCGCCAACGCACCTGAGAATCGCCGCGTCGAAATCGTCGTCAAGTAGAGCCGCTCTCTCCCCGCACAGGCGGGGAGAGGCAGGACGGCCGATGCCCGGCCTGCGTCAGTCCCACAGGCCGCGTGCGCTGGGGCCATTCGCCGCGAAACGCGCCCGCGCCGCGACGTTCTCACCTGTCATCGTGCCGCAGTAATGGCAGTCGCAGAGCAGGTGGTGCGCTTCCTGGTCGGTCAAAGCGAAGAACGTCATGCCGTCGCCGAGGCGATCACTCTTGAGGCCCTCGGCCTGAAGAAGCGGATCCTTGTACGCCACGGCGAGCGGCGTATCGTCACCGCGCAGCATCCTGCGGGCGTGCTCGGGCAGGTATTCAACGCGCATGAGCGGCAGCAGCGGTCCACTGTGACGCTCAAGTAACATTGCCCAGCGTTCCAGCTTCTCGCGCCGAGACATTTTCGGGGCGGAAGTCTCGAAGGGGGCAGTCAGAGCTGTACGCTTGATATCATCCAGGGTCCTGTGTTCCATGGCATCCTCCGATGCACGACGTGCTCCAGGTCGCGCGCGACCTGCAACAGGAACGCTGCGGCATCTGAAAGGATGCCGCCCAGTCAGCCGGGATCAGACCGCTTCTTTATTAATCTGATGTTTGAGCGACCGGAATCTCAGGCCGGCCAGAGCCAGATACTATACCGGTTCACCGTCGATGGACACGGCAAGCGAGTCACAAGCGCTCGATCCTGGTATGCGCATCAGTCGAGTTCGAAAGCGGGTGGATAGCGGACAGTGCCTGTTTCTCCACGCAGCGATCCAGGCACGAGCTCCAGCGCCATGAAGGAGTCGCCCGTGAACGGTGCGGTGAGCTTGCGTGCCAGCGCGGCGGAAAAACCAAAACGTGGATAGTAGTCTGCGTGACCGACAACGATCACCGCCGCGTACCCCCGCTCGCGCACGATCGACAAACCAGCCAGGACCAGACGCGAGCCGATTCCCTGTCGCTGATGGTCGCGATGAACGGCCAGCGGCGCCAACGCCGCCGCTGTCACGGCTCGTCCATCAACGGTGACGGCGAGATCGCTGAACAGGATGTGTCCGACAACGTCGCCGTCGGCGTGCGCGACAAGAGAGGCGGCCACCAGGCGATCCCGGCGCAGGCGATCGACGAGAGCGGCCTCGGCATCGCCATCAAAGGCGGCGCGCAGCAGGTCGGCAATCTGCTGCCGCTGCGAGGGATCCTCTTCAACAATCGCGATCATGATCCTGTGCGGGATCCGTGCTCCCGCCCGCCTGGTCTGGACGCCGGCTACCGTCCGGCCGAGAATTGTACCAGGACGTCGGTGATGGTGTATCCCTGGCCCTGCAGGGTGCTTCCGTCGTAGCGGACGGGCAGGGTGAACTTGGCGCCCAGGGAAGCGCCGCGGCCGACCGGCGGCATGTCGATGATCAGCTTGCCGCCGCTGCCACTGAGTGAACCGGCAATCCCGTAGGTCACGGTGTTCACGACCCACGATCCG
>DATEIF010000715.1:0-4270 GCA_035279205.1 Vineibacter sp. | reverse complement strand
TTCGCGGGAGATCCCTCGCTCCGCTCGGGATGACAGTTGCACTATGTTCCACCGTTATCCGGTACTAGGCGGCAAGCGGCGTGAACGGCACGCGTTCACGTCGTACCAGCTTCGGCAACCCCTGCTCGACGATCAGGCTTTTGAAGTGCTCGGTCTGCTGGTGCGCCTCGAAGGCGGCTTCATCGGTGAACAACTCGTACAGGAAGAACACGTGATCGTTCGACGGTGAGCGATGGGGCTCGAAGCGCAGCACGCCGGGCTCTTTCGATCGCACGGTGCTGGCCATGCGGCGCAGGATGTCAGCCACGGCATCGGCTTCGCCGGGGCGCGCTTCCCAGGTGACGGCCAGCGCGAGCGTGGTCGATCCGGACGGTGAAGTGGTAGGCATCGTCATCTCCATGCGTTGTCTTGGACGGACGCACGCTATCACCGGGCGCGGCATCCTTTGCGGTGCGTTGCTTCGATGCGGGTCGAACCGTCCGGGGCCGACAACACGGTGGTGTGATCGGCGATGACGCCGGCGGAAATCGCGGTAGACTGGATGCCGGCCTCGGGCGGCGATCGCTCCGTTCGAAGGAGGCACGATGATGCTCGATCGTCTCGCCTCGCATCACCGCAGTCATGGCGGCCTCGCCATGACGCTGGCGGTTCTGGCGGTTCTGATTCCCGGCGCCCACGCCCACGACGATCACGACTGGATCCGCAAGGGCGGCTATCGCAGTCCGCTCACCAATGAGTGGTGTTGCGGCCAGGACGACTGCGTGACGATACCTGCCGATGAGGTCGAGGCCACGGGGCCGGGGTGGTGGATCAAGCCGACAGGCGAGGTCGTGCCGTACATCGATACGCTGCCCAGCCAGGACGGCCGGTTCTGGCGCTGTCATCAACCCAACGGCGTGCGCCGCTGCTTCTTTGTGCCGCCGAAGACGAGTTGAGCCTTGCGCGGGTCATGAGTCCGCCAGCATTTCACCCAGCTGATCGGCATAGAGGTTCCAGCCCTGGTCGAGCAGGGCAAGCGTATCAGGCGGCACGCGGCCGCGATGGCGGATACGCAGCCGGCAGCCGTCGGGATGCGGCGTGATTTCGAAGGAGACGATCGTCGGTGCGCCGTCGGTGCAGGTGAAGGACCACACCATGCGGTGCGGCGGCGCCAGCGTCAGCACCTCGCAGTCGGTCCAGCCGCGCCAGCCCGGTACGGCTGGCCCGGTGATGCGGAAGGTGTGACCGACAACCGGCGCGAACAGGATTGGAAAGAACCAGCGCGCGATCTCGTCGGCATCGGTCAGTGCTCGCCAGACCCGTTCGGGCGGATGGCGCAGCGTGCGCTCGATCAGCAGATGGAAATCACTGTCCGCCGTTGGGGGCGTCGTCATCGAGGTGAGCCTCCAGCCGATCGACCGCGGTTTCCCAGAATCGGGTCAGCCCGTCGATCCAGGTACGGACGGCGCCGAGCCCGTCGGGATCGACACTGTAGAGCCGCCGTCGTCCGGCTTCGCGGCGTCTGACCAGTCCAGCGGTGTGCAGGATTTGCAGGTGCTGCGAGACGGCGGCGATGGAGATCGGGAAATAGCTGGCCACGTCCTGCACGCCGCGCTCGCCGGCAGCCAGGTAGGCAAGCAATTGCCGCCGGTTGGGATCGGCCAGCGCCTGGAAGACGTCACCCGTCTCCGTGGTCGGTTTGTGCGGGCGAGCCATATTTAAGTTAATACTTGAATATAGGAGATGATGCAATTACGTTCATGCCGGCACGAACCACGGAGCGTCACACCATGGCGATCAAACGGGTGGCTTTTGTCAGCGTCACCGTCAGTGACCAGGACAGGGCCCTGGTGTTCTGGCGCGATGTGATCGGCCTCGAGGTTGTCCGCGATATGCCGATGGCGCCGGAAGACTGTGGCGGCGAACCCGGCGGCCCGTCGCCGATGCGCTGGATCGAGATGAAGATCGCCGGCGCTGATACCGCGCTGGTGCTGACCATGCCGATGGGCCCCGACGACAAGCCCGGCAGGTTCGTCAACATGGCCTTCTGGACCGACGATCTGGACGGCACCTACAAGGCGCTGCAGGCCAAGGGCGTTTCCTTCACCGCGCCGCCGACGCAGCAGCACTGGGGTGCCTACGCGCTGTTCACCGATCCGGACAACAACACCTTCTGCATCAGCGCGACCTGACGCGCCGGCACGCTCACGCGTGCAGGTGACAGGCCACGGCGCGGCCGCCGCCGAGATCGCGCAGCGGCGGGTCCTGGGTCTTGCACGTGTCCGTGGCGTGCGGGCAGCGCGGGTGGAAACGGCAGCCGGGCGGCGGGCGCAGCGCGCTGGGCACCTCGCCGGTGATGATCTGCTGCGGACGTGTGGCTTCCAGCACCGGATCGGGAATCGGCACGGCCGCCATTAGCGCCTGCGTGTAGGGATGCAGTGGCTCCTTGTAGAGCTGATCGCGCGTGGCGATCTCGACGATGCGGCCCAGATACATCACCGCGATGCGGTTGCTGATGTGGCGTACCACCGACAGGTCGTGGGCGATGAACAGGTAGGCCAGTCCCAGCCGTTCCTGCAGTTCCATGAACAGGTTCACCACCTGCGCCTGGATCGAGACGTCGAGCGCCGATACCGGTTCGTCGCAGATGATCAGGCTGGGGTTGAGCGCCAGCGCGCGGGCGATGCCGATGCGCTGGCGCTGACCGCCGGAGAACTCGTGCGGATAGCGCTCGGCCATGTCGGGCAGCAGGCCGACCAGGCGGATCAGCTCGGCGATGCGGGCGCGGTACGTCGCCTTGTCGCCGGCGACGCCATGCACCACCAGCGGCTCGCCCACGATGTCGCCCACGGTCATGCGCGGGTCGAGCGAGCCGTAGGGGTCCTGATAGACCATCTGCAGGCGCCGGCGCACCTTGCGCATGCGGTTCTTGTCGTGGCGCGCGATGTCCTCGCCCTCGAACACGATGCGACCGCCCGTCGGCTTGAGCATGCGCAGGATGGCAAGGCCTGTCGTCGACTTGCCGCAGCCGCTTTCGCCCACCAGGCCCAGCGTTTCGCCGCGATCCAGCGTAAAGGACACGCCGTCGACCGCCTTCACGGTGGCGATCTGCTTCTGCACCACCACGCCCTTGAGTACCGGGAAGTGAACCTTCAGGTCTTCGACGCGCAGCAGGGGGCCGGCGTCGGTGTTGGCCGCGACAGCGGCCTCGCGTGTCGTCACGGTGTCAGGCATCGAGGAAACAAGCCCTGAAGTGGCGGTCGCTCACGGCCTCGAGCGGTGGGCGCTCGATCCGGCAACGATCGGTGGCGTATCGGCAGCGCGGCGCAAACGCACAGCCCGGCGGCAGGTTGGCGAGATCGGGCGGTTGGCCTTCGATCGGCACCAGCCGCTGGCCGGTGTCGCCGTCGAGCCGCGGGATCGAAGCCATCAGGCCGCGGGTATAGGGATGGCGCGGCTTGGTGTAGAGATCGATGGCGGGTGCGGTCTCGACGATGCGGCCGCCATACATCACCACGACGCGATCGGCATAGCGGGCCACGACTCCCAGATCGTGCGTGATCAGGATCAGCGACGAGTTTGCTTCGCGCGTCAGTTGCTTGAGCAGCGCCAGGATCTGGGCCTGCACTGTCACGTCGAGCGCCGTCGTCGGCTCGTCGGCGATGATCAGCTTGGGATCGCAGGCCAGCGCCATGGCGATCATCACGCGCTGGCGCATGCCGCCGGAATACTGATGCGGATACGAATTGAGCCGGCTGCCGGCATCGGGAATGGCGGCTTTGGACAGCAGCTCCTTGGCGCGCGCAAAGGCAGTCGCCCACGACGCCTTGCGATGCAGGTTCACCGGTTCGCCGACCTGCATGCCCACCGTCAGCGCCGGGTTCAGCGACGACATCGGTTCCTGGAAGATCATGGCGATGCTGTTGCCGCGCACGGCGCGCACCTCGGCATCGCTGAGCTTCAGGAGATCGCGGCCATCGAATAGCACCTCGCCCCGTTCGATCCGACCGGGCGGGTTGGGGATCAGGCGCAGGATCGAGAGCGCGGTGACGCTCTTGCCTGAACCCGATTCGCCCACGATCGCCACCGTTTCGCCGGGGGCGACGTCGAAGGACACGCGGTCGACCGCCACCACCTTGCCGCGATCGGTGCGGAAGGTGGTGACGAGGTCTCGGACCTGCAGCAGCGGTGCCTTTGCCGGGGCCGGTGCTGGCCGCGGTGCGGCCAAGGGTTGCTCAGAAACAACAGCCACGCTCAATACCTCTTGTTGTCATCACGCTTCCCGGGAGCG
>DATEIF010000714.1:0-3666 GCA_035279205.1 Vineibacter sp. | reverse complement strand
AGGTACAGGATCATGTCCTTGGGCGTGACGCCCGATGGCGGTGTGCCCTCGAAGCGCACGCGCATGCGGCGCGGCCTGCGCTGCACCAGGGTCTGCGTCGCCAGCACATGCACCAACTCGGACGAGCCGATGCCGAAGGCGAGCGCGCCCAACCCGCCATGCGTGCAGGTATGCGAGTCGCCGCACACGATCGTGGCGCCCGGCAGGCTGATGCCCATCTCCGGACCCACGACATGCACGATGCCCTGCCCTTCCTGGCCGAGATCGAACAGGCGGACGCCGGTCTGTGCCGCGTAGCGGCGCAGGTCGCGCAGGAACTTGCCGCCCGTGGGATTGGTGTCCTCGGTACGGTCCGGCGCACTCGACACGGCATGATCGGGCGTGGCGAACACCAGCTCGGGATTGCGCACGCGATAGCCCTTGGCCAGCACATCGGCGAGGCCGCGCGGCCCGCCGAGGTCGTGCATGATGTGCCGGTCGATATGCAGCAGCGCGGTGTCGTTGCCGAGATCGGCCACGACGTGCTGCGCCCAGATCTTGTCGAACAGCGTTTGTCCGCCCATCGCTTCCTCACGTTGTTTGGCACTTTCCATTCGAGCGCTTGGCTGTCATCCCGATCGCAGCGAGGGATCTAGGGGCGGCGCCTAGATCCCTCGCTGCGCTCGGGATGACAGGGGCCGCCGGAATGACAGGGGCGCTCGGGATGGTGGCGCGCCTACTCCGCCGCCTTGGGGGCCGGCAGTTGCCACTGTTTCTCGAACGCCCAGATGTCGGGGAAGCCCATCAGCTCGTGCAGGTTCTGGCCCGAGACCTTGGTCTCGTAAAGCGGCACGTCGATGCCCAGGCTGGAGCCCGCTTCCTTGAGGTGCACGAAGGTGCGCCGCGCGGCCTCGGCGACGGCACCCAGGGCCAGGCCGGGGTAGATCGCGATCGAGAAGCCCATGGCCTTCAGGCGGTCGGCGGCAACGACCGGCGTGCGGCCGAACTGAACCATGTTGGCCAGCAGCGGCTTGTCGATCGCCTTGCCGATGCGCACGAGCTCGTCCTCGCTCTCCGGCGACTCCACGAAGATCACGTCGGCGCCGGCGCGCGCATAGGCCTCGGCGCGACGCAGCGCTTCGTCGAGGCCCAAGGTGGTGCGCGCATCGGTGCGGGCGATGATCAGCGTGTCGTCGCTGTCGCGGCTGTCGATGGCGACCTTGATCTTCAGCACCATCTCCTCGGCCGCGATCACGCGCCGACCCGGCGTGTGGCCGCACTTCTTGGGCATTTCCTGATCCTCGATCTGGATGCCCTGGGCACCGGCCCGCTCATAGCCGCGCACGGTGTGGCGCACGTTCACCAGGCCGCCATAGCCGGTGTCGGCGTCGGCGATCAGCGGCGTGCGGGTGCCCTCGCAAATGGTGCGCACGCGGCTCACCATGTCGGTGTAGGTGGCGAGCCCGGCGTCGGGCAATCCCAGGTACGAGGCCGTGACGCCATAGCCGGTCATGTAGAGCGCCGGAAAGCCCATCGCGTCGGCAATGCGCGCGGTGATCATGTCGAACACGCCCGGCGCAAGAACGAACTGGCCTGACGATAGAACGCTGCGCAGCGACGGTTGTTTGGATTTGGCCATGACAATTTTCCTTGCCGATCAGCAATTGTTGTACATGTCATCATAAGATGATAACAACATGACTTGTCAATAAACCAGTTGGGAGGAATGAGAGCATGAAGTGCTCCAGGCTCGGAAAGTTCGTACGGACGGCCCTGCTGGCGGGCGCAGCCTCGATGTTGGCCGTGGCGCCCAGCCGCGCCGCCTCGGAGATCGTGGTCACCCACTGGTCGGCACTGCTGTACGGCGTGCCCTATGCGATCGCGCAGGCGAAAGGCTACTTCAAGGAAGAAGGCGTCGATCTTTCGGGCATCCTGTCATCCAAGGGCGGCGGCACCAGCGTGCGCAACCTGATGGCGGGCGAAACCCTCTATGCCGAGGTGGCACTGCCCGCCGCGCTGGCGGCGATCAAGGAAGGCTTTCCGATCCGGATCATCAACGCCGGCACCGATGGCTCCAGCGGCATCTACATCACGCGCGACGGCGAGAAGATCGACAAGCCCGAGGACCTGAAGGGCAAGCGCTTCGCCTACAGCCGCCCGAAGTCGGTGTCGGAAAGCGGCGTGATCGCCGCGCTGAAATCGCACGGGCTGAAGGCATCGGACGCCAAGCTGATCGCCGCCGGTGACATCGGCGCCGGCATCACGGCGCTGGAGCACAACAAGGTCGACGTCGCCATCATCCCCGAGCCGATCTTCTCGACCAAGATGAAGGATGGCGCGAAGTACAAGCCCCTGCCCTGGTTCGGCAAGGACGTGCCGCGCTACACCCAGACCGTGGGCGTCGCCACCATCGAGACCATCGAGAAACGCGGCAAGGAACTGGCGGCGCTGATCAAGGCGCGTCGGCGCGGCGTGGAGTTCCTCTACGCCAACCCCGAGGAGACCGCCAAGATCCTGGCCAAGGCCTACAACATGCCGCTCGACATCGCGACATCGGCCATGGCCAACATCAAGGCGCAGACGCCGACATGGTGGAATCCCGGCCGGCTCGACTTCGAGGGCATGAACAACATGTCCGAAGCGCTGGCCTCGGTGGGTGCGCTGGAGCTGCCGATCGACTGGAAGACGGCCGTCGACGATCGCTTCGTGCCGACCGACCTCAAGGCCATGCGCTAGCGCGGGCCGCAGCGATGACCATCGACCATACGTCGGTGCACGCCGCGCTGGCCGGCGTGACCCGCGTCTACCCTGCACGCGCCGGGCAGCAGCCGGTCCACGCGCTGGGACCGCTCGACCTGGAGCTGCGGCGCGGCGAGTTCTTCAGCGTCGTGGGCCCGTCCGGCTGCGGCAAGTCCACCCTGATGGACGTGCTGAGCGGTCTCGCACCGCCATCGGACGGACAGGCCTTCTTCGAGGGCAAAGCGCTGGGCGACACGGTGCCGGATGGCATCGGCGTGGTGTTCCAGGAGGACGCGTCCTTTCCCTGGCTCACGGTGTGGGACAACGTCGCCTTCGGCCTGCGCCGGCGCGGCACCGATCCGGCCGAGATCCGCCGCCGGGTCGACTATGCGCTGGGCTTCATGGGCTTGCAGGCCTTTGCCCAGGCCTATCCGGCACAGCTTTCCGGCGGCATGCGCCAGCGCGTGTGCATTGCGCGCACCCTGGTGATGCAGCCGCGGCTGATCCTGCTGGACGAGCCGTTCGGTGCGCTCGATCAGCAGACGCGCCTGCTGATGGGCGATGAGCTCTTGCGGCTGTGGCGCGAGACTGGCGCCACCGTGCTGCTGATCACCCATGCGCTCGACGAGGCCAACCTGCTATCGGACCGCATCGGCGTGATGAGCGCCCGGCCCGGCCGGTTCATCGCCGTCGTCGACACTGGCTGGAGCCGCGACCGCGATTCGACCTTGGCCGAAGACCCGCGCTTCGGCGCCGTCAGCTCCAAGCTGTGGTCGTACCTGCGGCCCGAATCGCTGCGGGCGCTGGGCCAACAGGCGCCGGCCGGGGCCCAGTCGGGCGAGCCGCTGATGAGTGCCGCGCAATGAGCTCCGCTATCCTCGCCGGGAGCACGCCACTCCAGTGGCGCACCGGCCTTTCCTGGGAGCGCGGGCGTCCCGCCCGCATTTA
>DATEIF010000713.1:0-9965 GCA_035279205.1 Vineibacter sp. | reverse complement strand
GCCCGCGTGCGGTCGACATCGACGTTGAAGACCGGGCTGCCGCGCGACTGCTGGATGCGTGCATCGGCGACGCCGGGCACGCGGCGGATCTGCGCCAAGAGCTTGTTGGCGTAGTCGAAGTTGGCCGCCAGGTTGGGCCCGCGCAGCTGCAGGTCGATCGGCGCCGGGGCGCCGAAGTTCAGGATCTGGCTGACGATGTCGGCCGGCAGGAACGAGAAGGTGGTATCGGGGAAGCGGCGCGGCAGCTCCTCGCGCAGGCGCTTCACGTAGGACGCCGTCGGTGCATGGCCGGGCTGCAGGCGGATCTGGATGTCGCCATCCTGCGTGCCGATGGTGCCGGTGTTGTTGTAGGTCATGTTGATGCCGCTGACCGGCATGCCGATGTTGTCGACGATCGTCGCCAGTTCCGACGGCGGGACGATCTGGCGGATGGCGGCCTGGATGGCGGCGAAACGCACGGCGCTTTCCTCGACCCGCGTGCCGATGGGCGCCCGCGCATGCATCAGGATCTGGCCCGAGTCGACGGCCGGGAAGAAATTGCGGCCCAGGAACGGCACCAGCAGGAACGAGGCCAGCACCACGACCATGAAGCCGGTCATGAACAGGCGCGGCCGGCCGAGCGCGCCCGACAGCAGGCCGCGATAGACGACCCGCAGCCGCTCGAAGCGCGCCTCGAAGCCGCGCTGGAAATGGACCAGCGGATTGCGCGACGGCGGCCGCGGCGCCTGGGCATCGTGCGGCGCGTGGTGCTGCAGCAGGTACTTCGCCATGGTCGGCACCAGGGTGCGCGACAGGATGAACGAGCACACCATGGCCAGCATCACCGCTTCGGCCATCGGCACGAAGAGGAAGCGCGCGACACCCTCCAGGAAGAACATCGGCACGAAGACGATGCAGATGCACAGCAGCGAGACGAACGCCGGCACCACGATCTGGCGGGCGCCGTCGAGGATGGCGGGCTCGATATCCTTGCCCTGCTCCATATGCCAGTTGATGTTCTCAATGGTGACCGTGGCGTCGTCGACCAGGATGCCTACGGCCAGCGCCAGGCCGCCCAGGGTCATGATGTTCAGCGTCTCGCCCAGCGCCGCCAGCCCCGCCACGGCGCCCAGGACGGAGAGCGGAATCGAGATGGCGATGATGACGGTGGAACGCCAGCTGCCCAGGAACAGCAGGATCATCAGGCCGGTGAGCGCGGCGGCGATCACGCCCTCGTAGGCCACGCCGGAGATCGCGCCCTCGACGAACAGCGACTGATCGCCGATCGGCACGATGCTGAGCGTCTCGGGCAAGACGCCCTTCAGCCCCGCCACCTGCCGCTTGATGCCGTCGATGATCGCCAGGGTCGACGTCGCGCCGTTCTTGAGGATCTGCATCAGCACCGAGCGGCCGCCATCGACATGCACGATGTTGGTCTGCGGCGGGTTGCCGTCGCGCACCTGCGCCACGTCGCGGATATAGACCACGGTGCCGTCGACCGCCTTGATCGGCAGGTCGCCCAGCGCGGCGATCTCCGACGGCGCCGTGTTGAGCTGGATGGTGTACTCGAGGCTGCCGATCTTCTGGGTGCCGACCGGTGTCAGCAGGTTCTGCGCCGCCAGCGCATTGGCGACGTCCTGGCCGGAGAGGCCACGTGCGGCCAGCGCCGCCGGGTCGAGGTCGATCTGGATCTGCCGCGTCTTGCCGCCGAACGGAAACGGGATCGCCGCGCCCGGCACCGTCACCAGCGGCGTGCGCACCGTGTTCAACGCCAGGTCGGCCAGCGCCTGTTCCGACAGCCCGGCGCCCGACAGCGCCAGCTGGATGATGGGCACGGTCGAGGCGTTGTAGTTGAGGATCAAGGGCGGCGTGATGCCGGCCGGCATCTGGCGCAGCACGGTCTGTGACACCGCCGTGACCTGCGCATTGGCGGTGCGAATGTCGACACCGGGCTGGAAGAAGATCTTCACGATGCCGATGCCAGTGTAGGAATTGCCCTCGATATGCTCGATGTCGTTCACGGTGGTCGTGAGCGAGCGCTGGTAGGGCCCCATGATGCGGCCGGCCATCTGGTCCGGCGGCAGGCCGGTATAGCCCCACACCACGGCGATGACCGGAATGCGGATCTCGGGGAAGATGTCGACCGGCATGCGCAGCGCCGCCAGCGGGCCTGCGATC
This sequence comes from Vineibacter sp., assembly GCA_035279205.1. Classification (GTDB taxonomy): domain Bacteria; phylum Pseudomonadota; class Alphaproteobacteria; order Reyranellales; family Reyranellaceae; genus Vineibacter. The sequence goes on along the minus strand of DATEIF010000713.1, from coordinate 7,808 downwards.
AGGATCAGCAGCGCCATCACGACGAACGTGTAGGGCCGGCGCAGCGCGATGCGGACAATGCCCAACATGCCGCTCAGGCCTCGCGAGCCGAACGATCCTGCCGGTCAGGATCCGGCGGATGGCACCACAGATGTGTGGGCGAACGATGAAGCGGCGGTGGCATTGCGATGAAGCAATATAGGGCCGCCGGGCGCAGGTGCGAAAGGAAGCCCGCGCTGTGCGACCATCCGACCAGCTATGCTGAAAACGACAGTATCCGCCGCATTTCCTGACGGGCTTGTGATTTGCAGACTGTGGTGGCCCAACCGGACCGCGCGCCTCCCGGCGCGCTCATGATGCCTTCGAGGCGGAAGAGCGCGGCGGGAGCCGCGCGGTCCGGTTGCGCCGTCGATTCTGTTACTTGAACACGCGCTCCTGCCACCACGGGAAGTAGCTCGGCATGTCCTTGCTGACCTTGTCGGGGTAGTTGGCCTTGCGCTTCTCCAGGAACGAGACGACGCCCTCGCGCACGTCGGCCGACTTGCCGCGCGCGTAGATGCCCTTGGAGTCGACCTTGTGCGCTTCCATGGGATGATCGGCGCCCAGCATCTTCCAGATCATCTGCTTGTTGAGCGCCACCGCCACCGGCGCGGTGTTGTCGGCGATCTCGCGCGCGAGCTTATAGGCTTCGGGCAGCAGCTCGGCCGGTTTGTGCACCGAGCGCACCAGGCGGCCGCGCAGCGCTTCCTCGGCGCCGAAGACACGGCCGGTCATCACCCACTCGAGCGCCTGCTGCGGCCCCACCAGGCGCGGCAGGAACCAGCTCGAGCAGGCTTCCATCACGATGCCGCGGCGCGTGAAGACGAAGCCGTAGCGCGCTTCCTCCGAGGCCAGGCGCACGTCCATGGCCAGCTGCATGGTGATGCCGACGCCGACCGCCGGCCCGTTGCAGGCGGCGATCAGCGGCTTCAGGCAGTCGAACAGGCGCAGGGTCAGCAGGCCGCCGCCGTCGCGATGCCCGTCGAGCCCCGGGTCGACCGGGCCACGGTTCTCGGCGTTGAAGGTGTTGGCGCCGCCCGACAGATCAGCGCCGGCGCAGAAGCCGCGGCCGGCGCCGGTGAAGACGATGGCGCGCACGTCGTCGTCACGGTCGGCGCGGTCGATGGCATCGAGCAGCTCCGACAGCATGCGCCCGGTGAAGGCGTTGAGCTTGTCGGGCCGGTTCAAGGTGATGGTGAGAATGCCGTCCTTGGCGTCGTACTTGATCTGCTCGTAATCCATCGTCGTTCCTCTCGTGATTTCTTCCCTTCTCCCGCAAGCGGGAGAAGGTGGCCGTCGCGCAGCGACGGCCGGATGAGGGGCCACGGACTCGACCGCCGCATCGCTGCAGCGAGTCTGCCGCCCTCACCCTCCCATGGCGCTGCGCGCCATGGGCCCCTCCCTCTCCCGCTTGCGGGAGAGGGGTTTACGCGGCGTCGGCGCGCACCATGTCGGCGCATTTCTCGCCGATCATGATGCAGGCGGCGTTGGTGTTGCCCGACACGACCTGCGGCATCACCGAGGCGTCGGCGACACGCAGGCCTTCGATGCCCGACACCCGCAGGCGCTCGTCGACCACCGCCATCCTGTCGTTGGCCGGGCCCATCTTGCAGGTGCCGGCCGGGTGGTAGATCGAGCCGCCGTTGCCGCGCAGGAAATCGAGCCACTCGGCATCGTTCTGCACCTTGGGGCCGGGCAGGATCTCCTCGGCGATCCAGTCCTTCAGCGCCGGCTGCTGCGCAATGCGGCGCACCGCCTTCAGGCCGTCGATCGCCGCGCGCCGGTCGCTCTCGTCGGCCAGGTAATTGGCCACCATCGAAGGATACTGGCGGGCATCGGCCGAGCGCAGCTTCAGGCGGCCGCGGCTCTGCGGGCGCGACTGGTTCATCGTCACCGTGAAGCCCGGGAAGTCGTGCAGGTTCGTGCCCATCTTGTCGGTCGAGAATGGAATGAAGTGCAGCTGGATGTCGGGATCTTCCAACTCGGGCCGCGTGCGCAGGAACACGCCGACCAACCCGGCGCCCACCGTCAGCAGGCCACGCCGCCCCAGCGCATAGTCCAGCCCCATCTTCATCTTGCCGAACAGGCTGCCGACGACCTCATTCATCGTGCCCGGCTTGGCGCAGCGATAGAGCTGCCGGCACTGGTAGTGGTCGTGGAGGTTCTCGCCCACGCCAGGCAGGTGGCGCACCATCGCAATGCCGTTCTCCGCCAGATGCTCGGCAGGGCCGATGCCCGACAGCATGAGCAGCTGCGGCGAGTTGATGGCACCGCCGCACAAGATGACCTCGCGCCCGGCCTTGGCCGTCTCGACGCGATCGCCCACGCGGTAGCGCACGCCGGTGGCGCGGCCATTCTCGATCTCGATCTTCTCGGTGAGCGCGCCGGTGACGATGCGCAGGTTGGACCGACCCCGCGCCGGCTGCAGGTAGGCGCGGGCGCTGGAGCACCGCCGGCCGCCCTGCGTCGTGAGCTGGTAGTAGCCGACGCCTTCCTGCTGGTGCCCGTTGAAATCGTCGTTGCGCGGGTAGCCGGCCTGGACGGCGGCCTCGACATAGGCATCCGACAGCGCGTTGCGCCAGCGCATGTCGTCGACACCCAGCCCGCCCTCGCCGCCATGCAGGTCATCGCCGCCGCGCACGTTGCGCTCGGCCTTCTTGAAATACGGCAGCACGTCGTCGAAGCCCCAGCCGGCGTTGCCGAGCTGGCGCCAGTAGTTGAAGTCCGACGGGATGCCGCGGATGTAGATCAGGCCGTTGATCGAGCTCGAACCGCCCAGGGTCTTGCCGCGCGGCCAGTAGACCTTGCGGTCGCCCAGGTGCGGCTCGGGATCGGTCTCGTACTTCCAGTTCACCTTCTCGTCGAGGAAGGTGCGGGCGTAGCCGATCGGAATATGGATCCACATGTGGTTGTCGGCCGGCCCGGCCTCGAGCAGCAGCACCTTCTGTCGCGCATCGGCGCTCAGCCGCGCCGCCACGGCGCACCCCGCCGATCCGGCACCGACAACGATGTAGTCGTAGCTCTCCGCCACCCGTCTCTCCTCTTGGCGCTCAGGCCGCGGGCGACATGCTAGGCCGCTGTGCGCCACGCGACGAGACGCCCCACGCGCAACATATCGCATGGCGGCAGGCGCAGACGCGAATTTTCTCGGATGGCGAACCGACGGTTCGCGCCGCTAGAGGCGGGACAGATGATAGCCCAGCAGCTCGCCCAGCCGGCTGCGGCCGATGGGATCGCGATAGGCGCGCTGGATGAACGAGACGTCCATGTTGCTGTTGCCTTCGATCACCATCGGACCCTGCGTCGTAAGCGCGAGGTCCCAGCCGATGACGATGCGGTTGGCGAACACCCGATGCGCGCGCAGCGCCAGGTCGCGCAATGCCGGCCATTGCTCGATGCAGCGTCCCAGCACCGGCGCACCGGTCACGGGATGGGTGTCGTACCAGGCGAGGCACGTGTCGGGCTTGTCGCCGGTCAGCCAGCCCAGGCGGCCGGTCTCCAGGTCGATGGCAGCGCCATACTCCCAGTCCGGTCGCGTGTCCCAGTCCGGCTCGATCTTGGCGAGGATGCGCAGCATCGCGTGCGTCATCTGCGGCACACCGTCTCGATCAAGGCAGGTCACGGCACGGATGACAATCAACGAGTCCTTGGCGAGATCGGCGAGGTCGGCGTGATTGTAGAGGCGAGGCTGGACGATGACGGGCGTCGTCTTCCTGCCCACCACGGTCAGCGATTGCTGGCGCACCTGCTCGACGATGTCGTCCAGGGACAACAGCCGGTCTTGCCGATCGACATAGGCAAAGGGCGCGAGGCGATGAAACTGGCCGGTTTTCATCGTGCCGCGGCCGCGCATCAGCTTGGCGAACAGATCCCGGTCAGCGCAGGTGACGGGCACGCGCCAGGCGATCTCGCCGTCGATCGCCGTCAGCAGGATCGGCGGCACGGCGATGCCGGCGGCGGCGCAGGCATCGCCGAATTTGGACTTGTCGGTCAGGTCCTGCGTGGTGCTGCGGTCGCTGGCGTGCAACGCGTTGAGGGCGGTGAACAGGCCGTTCTTGGTTTCACCACGCGTCAGGTAGTAGGCGGCGCGCGCCCGGCCGTCCGATCGATAGAGCTCGAAGAGATAGTAGCTGACCGCGTCGATGCCCTGCACAAGCCCCATGCGCAGCAGGTCGGCGAATTGCCGGACCAGCGGCGTGCCCGCCTCCTGCTGCACGCGTGGCCCGATCCGGCTGCCGAACAGGATCGCCATGACCACGGCCTCGATCTGCCGCAGCACCGGACGATGAAGCAGCGCATACCGGGTTGGATAGCGCGGAGCGCGGAACAGGCGAAGGTCGAAGAACAGCGTGCGTGCCACGGCACCGATGGCGACGGGTGTCACCGCCGGTGCCGGAACAGCGCCGGCTGCCGTGAAGATCGGTACCGATACATCGAGGATGCGTCGGGTGACGGACACCAGCACACCGGCACCGTGCCGGCTGAAAAGCAGCGCCGATATGGTGCACAGCAGGCTCAGCAATGACGTGTAGTCCGCACCGACGTCGAGCACGTCGTCCGACAGTACCGAGGTCGGCGATGCGGCATACTTGGCGATATCCAGCAGCACGAACATCAGCAGCAGAACAAGGCCTGCGCGCGCCCAGAAGCGCACGCGCGGAAGGGCGGCATGCAGGCGCGTGCATTGGTGAAAGCAGAACGCCGCGATCAGCCACAACGGGACTTCGAACCACGCTTCATCGCACCAGGCGGCCGCGTAACCGTTGAACCAGTCCGCCGTTTCGCTGACGGTGATGAAGCCCATGCCGACCGTGGCGAAAGCCCATCCCGTGCGCAACGCCGCATCGCGACGATGGCGATAGAGCTGCGTGACGCTATGCAGCAATCCGCCGAGCACGGCGATATCGATGCAGATCTCGATTGGCGAATCGGCTCGCCACGCTGGAAATCCGAAGCCGACCTGCAGCAAGAGCGAGGCCAGCGCATAGAGCGCGGCGAGCGCGAGGATGACCCGCGCGGGGACCCGCCGGTCCAGAGACAATGAGCGAGGCTTCATGGAATGGATCTTTCGGGCACGGCCCGGCACGTTGATGCGCTATCGGCCTGACACGTCACTGATGGGAATTTGACGCATTGCGGCGGTTGCTTGACAATTGCGGCAGAATACTGGGGAGCATCGCTTTGGCGCGACCGGCACATCGATTGGGCAACGAGCTTGGTCAACCCCGGCAAGATTGCGGGCGCTAGCGAAGCGAACGATCGACCGTGATCTCCCATCGCATAGCCGTGATCGGCTGCGGCGTCGGCGGCATGGCCGTAGCCACCCTGCTGGCCGACACCGGTCACGACGTTACCGTCTATGAGCGCTTCGCCCAACCGCAGCCGCTGGGTGCCGGCCTGCTGTTGCAGCCGACAGGGCTGAAGGTCCTGCACCGCCTGGGTGTCGAAGCCGAGGCGCTCGCCATCGGCGCCCGCATCGCCGGCATCGACGGACGTACCCGGGGCGGCCGCACAGTCCTGCGGCTGGCCTACAGCGACCTCGATGCGCGCCTGCACGGGCTGGGCATTCATCGCGGTGCGCTGTTCCAGCTGCTGTTCGAGCGCCTGAAGCGCTCGTCCGCCACGCTGGTGACGGCCTCGGAAGTTGCCGGACTCGAGACGACGGCACAGCAGGCCACGCTGCGCTTCGGCAACGGCGCCAAGCCCGTCGTGGCCGACCTGGTGCTGGTGGCGGACGGTGCGCACTCGGCCTTGCGCACGCAATTCGGTATCCGCCATCGCGCGCCGCTCTATCCGTGGGGCTGCCTGTGGGCGACCTTGCCCGACCCGCAGGGACGCTTCGCCGGCGTGCTGCATCAGCGCTTCCACGACAGCCGGGTGATGGTCGGCGCCCTGCCGGTCGGCCGCCGGCCGGACGACGACACGCCGTGCATCACCGTCTTCTGGAGCCTGCCGGCGCGCGACATCGATGCAGCCCGCACTGCCGGCATCGCGGCGCTGAAGGCGAATATAGTCCGTCAATGGCCCGACCTGGCAGCCCCATTGGCGGCCTTGCGCAGCATCGACCAGGTTGCCGGCGCCACCTACCGGCATGTCGCGATGCCGCGCTGGTCGCGCGATCGGGTGATGTTCCTGGGCGATGCCGCTCACGGCACCTCGCCGCAGTTGGGGCAAGGCGCCAACATGGCGCTGCTCGATGCCGCCACCGTGGCCACGGCCTTCGCGACCAGCGAGGATATCGCGAGCGCGCTGGCCAAGGCCGAGGCCGCCCGCCACGGACCGGCGCGCTTCTACCGCCAGGCCAGTCACCTGCTGACGCCGTTCTACCAGTCGCGTTTCGCCGCACTGGGCTGGCTGCGCGATCTCACCTTCGGCCCGCTGTGCGCCTTGCCGCCGACGCGCGACATGATGCTGTCGACCCTGGCCGGCGTGCGCCGCGGCTGGCTCGGCACGTTCGATCTCGACGCCGACGGCCGGCCGAACCTGCCGCTGATATAGGCGAGCCCGTCATCCCGAGCGCAGCGAGGGATCTCCCGCGAAGGACACACATGGTGCCCCATTCGCAGGAGATCCCTCGCTGACGCTCGGGATGACAGTGACGCGAGGCGCTATCCGCGCGTCAGCGGCTTGTACCTGATGCGATGCGGCTCGGTGGCGTCGGCGCCCAGGCGGCGGCGCTTGTCTTCCTCGTAGTCCTGGAAGTTGCCTTCAAACCACACGACCTGGCTGTCGCCCTCGAAGGAGAGGATGTGGGTGGCGATGCGGTCGAGGAACCAGCGGTCGTGGCTGATGATCACGGCGCAGCCGGCGAAATCGCCCAGCGCTTCCTCCAGCGCCCGCAGCGTGTCGACGTCGAGATCGTTGGTGGGCTCGTCGAGCAGCAGCACGTTGGCGCCGCTCTTGAGCATCTTGGCCAGGTGCACGCGGTTGCGCTCGCCGCCCGACAGCTGACCCACCTTCTTCTGCTGGTCGGCGCCTTTGAAGTTGAAGCCGCCGCAATAGGCACGGCTGGGCATCTCGCGCTTACCGATCTGCAGCACGTCGAGCCCGTCGGAGATCTCCTCCCACACGCTCTTGTTGGCATCGAGCGTATCGCGCGACTGATCGACGTAGCCCAGCTTCACGGTCGAGCCGACCGTGAAGGTGCCGGCATCGGCCTTGTCCTGGCCGGTGATCATGCGGAACAACGTGGTCTTGCCGGCGCCGTTGGGGCCAATGACGCCGACGATGCCGCCCGGCGGCAGCTTGAAGTTGAGGTCGTCCATCAGCAGGCGATCGCCGAAGCCCTTGGCGACCCCGTCGGCCTGGATCACCAGATCGCCCAGGCGCGGGCCGGCCGGAATGACGATCTGCGCCTTCTCGAGGCTCTGCTTCTCGCCCTCGGCCAGCATCTGCTCGTAGGCGGCGATGCGCGCCTTGCTCTTGCTGCGCCGTGCCGCCGGGCTCTGGCCCATCCATTCCAGCTCGCGCTGCAGGGTGCGCCGGCGGGCGTCGGCGGTCCGCTCTTCCTGGACCAGCCGCTGCTCCTTCTGCTGCAGCCACGAGGAATAGTTGCCTTCCCACGGAATGCCCTGGCCGCGGTCGAGCTCGAGGATCCAGCCGGCGACATTGTCCAGGAAGTAGCGATCGTGCGTGATCGCCACGACGGTGCCGGGGAACTCCTTGAGGTAGCGCTCCAGCCAGGCCACCGACTCGGCGTCGAGATGGTTGGTGGGCTCGTCGAGCAAGAGCATGTCGGGGCGCGACAGCAAGATGCGCGCGAGCGCGACGCGGCGCCGTTCGCCGCCGGA
>DATEIF010000712.1:0-5517 GCA_035279205.1 Vineibacter sp. | reverse complement strand
AATGCCGATCGTGTTTGACACGACCACCGCAGGGTCCTTCGCTGCGCTCAGGACGACAGTCTGCGTCAGAGATCGGTGCGTTCCTCTGCCACCGTCTTGCGCTCGGCCATGTTGAAGCGCTTGTCGTAGATCGGGCGGCCGCCCGTGGTCGGACCGGGGTACTGCACGATCAGGATCACGCCGCCGCTCTTGGTGTGCAGCTCGTCCTCGTAATGCGGATCGGTGTGCCAGATCATCGTGCCCGGCCCCCAGACCTTGCCGGCGACCTCGAACTCACCCTCCAGCACGTACCAGACCTGCGCGAAATCATGCCGGTGCAGCGGATGCCAGGCACCCGGTGCCAGCCGCAGCAGGCCCGCGTTGGGCTCGGTCGGATTTTCCGGCCGCGGATGGAACAGCATCTTGCCGGTTTCGCCCGGCCAGCGGATCGTTTCCCACTCGATATCGTCGATGTGCCGGACGATGGCCGGCGCGTGCTCGCGCTTCACCGTGTCGTTCATGAGCGTCCTCCTCTCTTGATGGGTTCGGTTCCGGCCATGGCCAGAAAGATCGGCGGCACCTGCACGCCGGCACCCGAGCGCGTGTGCACCATCAGCATGCGGGCGGGCGTATCGCCGTCGTTGCGGCCCATGTGCGCAATGGAGGCGTCGAAATGCACCGAGTCGCCGCTCTCCATCACCAGCCGCTCGGCGCCGATCTGGAATTCGATGCGACCCGACAGGATCAGCAGGAATTCCTCGCCCTCATGCGCCACCAGGGCAATCTCGCGCCGTCGGGTCGGCGGGAATTCCAGGTCGAAGGCGTCCAGCAGCGGCTGGCGCAGATCGCCGCCCAGCCGCCGCCAGGCGTAGCCATTGGGGCTGGCGATCCAGTCGGCGCTGCTGCGGGCGCGGCGCATCACGACATGGGTCGGCGGCGGCGCCGCCTGCGCTTCGCCAAAAAGCTGCGCCAGCGGCACATCAAGCGTGGTGGAGAGACGGATCAGGTTGGCGATCGAGGCGTTGGCCTCACCGCGCTCCAACCGCGACAGGAAGGCCGTCGACAGGTCCGTGCGCGCCGCGATGTCGCCCAGCGTCAAGCCGCGGCGCTGGCGGGCTTGGCGCAGCTGCTCGCCGAGGGCGCGCGCGAGATCGGCCGGATCAGACATGCCGGCCAGTCTAGTCTCTTGTTCTCTATATGCAAGTTAATTTGCATATAGAGCAAATCCTTCATCCCACCAATGCCGGCAGCAATTGCATGTCGTCGAACAGCCGACCGCCCGCCGCCGTCATGCCGTCGCGATCGGCATAGGGGGCACCGGCATAGCACAACACCGTCATGCCGGCGGCGACAGCGGCCTGCGTGCCGGCGACAGCGTCTTCGACAACGACGCAGTCATCTGGTCGTGCGTTCATTTCGCGCGCGGCAAACAGAAACAGGTCGGGAAACGGCTTGCCGCGCGACACCTGGGTGGCGCTGAAAATGCGCCCTTCGAAACGGTCCCACAGACCGGCACCGCCCAGGGTGATCCGCATCTTGTCGAGGTCGCCCGACGACGCGACGCAGGTGCGATGCCCTGCGGCCTCCAGCACATCGATCGCTGCCGCGACGCCAGGCACGGCACCGACGCGCTCGCGCTTGAAAGCGGCGAAGGTTTCGGTTTGCAGCCGATCGACGAACCCCGGCGGCAACGCGCGACCAAGCTCGGCCTCGGCAATGGCCACGCAGCTCTTCAGCGAGCGTCCCATCAGCCGGCGCATGGTCTCGGGCACGTCCCATGCCAGACCTTCGCGGTTGAGCGCCTCGGAAAAGCAGCGGTTCGATACCGGCTCGGTGTCGACGAGCACGCCGTCGCAGTCGAAGATAATGAGCATACCACCTCAGGTCTTGCGCCGGCTCGCTGTGCGATCGGTCAACCGCACGGCTCTACCACACTGCGCGATGATCTGGCATGTCGGCTTCATTGGAACGGAGGAGGAAACAATGAAACTGGCAGGCAAGGTCGCCGTGATCACGGGCGCCGCCGGCGGCATCGGCGCCGCCATGGCGCGGCGCTTCGCGCGCGAGGGGGCCAAGGGCGTGGTCGTGGCGGACCTGCATGAGGAGCCGTTGCGGGCGCTGGCCAAGGAGATCGGCGGGCTGGCGGTTGCCTGCGATGTCGCCAAGGAGGTCGATATCGTGGCGCTGGCGACGCGCGCCGAGGAACGCTTCGGACCGATCGACGTGTTCTGCTCCAATGCCGGCCTGGTGCGCGAGGGCGACGAGGAGTCGTCGGATGCGGATTGGGCGCTCAACTGGTCGGTGCATGTGATGTCGCATGTCTATGCGGCCCGCACCGTCGCCAAGAAGATGGCCGAGCGCGGGTCGGGATACATCGTCAACACCGCGTCGGCCGCCGGCCTGCTGACATCGCTGCCGTCGGCGACCTATGCCGTCACCAAGCACGCCGCCGTGGCGTTCGCCGAGTGGCTTTCGATCACCTACGGCGATCGCGGCGTGAAGGTATCGGTGCTCTGCCCGCAGGCGGTGCGCACCGCGATGATCCAGGGCCGCGAAGGCGGCTCGGCCAGCGTCGATGGCATCATCGAGCCCGAGGAACTGGCCGACTGCGTCGTGCGCACCATGGACGCGGAAAAATTCCTGATCCTGCCGCACCCGCAGGTTCTGGAATACATGCAGCGCAAGACATCCGACTACGACCGCTGGCTCGCCGGCATGCGCCGCCTGCGCAGCAAGCAGCGGGACGCGTAGAGTCCCCTCTCCGCCCGCGTAAGCGGGGGGAGAGGGAGGGGCCCATGCCGAAGGCATGGGAGGGTGAGGTGGGTGTTGGACCGAACGTGATCTCTGGGGCGAAAGCCCGCTCGTTCGAGCACCCACCTCACCCTCCCACGCTTCGCGTGGGCCCCTCCCTCTCCCCCCACTTCGTGGGCGGAGAGGATCGATCAATCCAGATCCAGCCCGTTCATGCCGGCATTCTTGCGGGCGCGGGCGACCATGTCCTTGACGATCGGGCCCAGTGTCGTCGGATCGGCCACGGCATCGACCGTGGGACCGCGATGCCAGCCCTCGGCGACGGCGATGATGCCGTTGCCGGCCTGGAAGACGCGGCCGGTGACGTCACCCGACTCCTCACTCGCCAGCCACACCGCGATCGGCGCCACCCAGCGCGGGTTGCGGCGCTCGATCTCCTCGGGCGTGTACTGCCGCAGATCGGCCGTCATGCGGGTATGCGCTGACGGCGAGATGCAATTCACCGTGACGCCGTAGCGGCGCATCTCGCGCGCGGCAATGACGGTGAGCGACGCGATGCCGGCCTTGGCGGCACCGTAGTTGCTCTGGCCGATATTGCCGTAGATACCCGACACCGACGTGGTGTTGATCAGCCGCGCATTGACCGGCGCCCCGGTCTCCTTGGCGCGATCGCGCCAATAGGCGCAGGCGTGCCGCGCCGGCGCGAAGGTGCCCTTGAGATGCACCTTGATGACCGCATCCCACTCGGCCTCGCTCATGTTGACCAGCATGCGGTCACGCAGGATGCCGGCGTTGCTGATCACGACGTCGAGCTTGCCGAACGTCTTGATCGCCTGGTCGATCATGTTCTTGGCGCCGTTCCAGTCGCTGACGTCATCGCCGTTGGCGACGGCCTCGCCGCCGGCCTTGCGGATCTCCTCGACCACCTGCTGTGCCGGCGAGAGATCCGTTCCCGTGCCGTCGGCGGTGCCGCCGAGATCGTTCACGACCACCTTGGCGCCGTGCGCCGCCAGCATCAGCGCATACTCGCGGCCGACGCCGCGTGCGCCGCCGGTGACGATGCAGACGCGCCCTTCACACAAACCCGCCATGGTTCCCTCCGTATGATCGACCGGCGGCCATGATCGCCCACGCCATCGCCCCGCCAGGTCGCAAGACCGGGCAAGGCTACCAACCCTGTCGGTGATCGCGGAATCGTTTACGTCAGCCTTGTTCCGCTCTCCGGTTCGAATCGCGGCGTGCGGGCGCATCCTGCGTCGCCATGTCGAAACTGAGGCAACCATGGCGCCGCTCGCCCGATCTGCGGCCGATTCAAGATATTTGCTGAAGCCAAGGGATGAGGTGGTCAGCTGCGCGTAAGACTTTGCGTAACGGCCTCACAAAGGAGGGGCATGTCATGCGCAGCCATCTGACCCGTACGCTGGCCATCGCCACGGCACTCATCGTCACGGGTGTCGGCTTGAGTGCCTGCGTCTCCAACAGCTACTACGACGGCAGTCCGCGCTACAGCTACGACCATCGCTACCGCGACGGCTACAAGTACCCGCGCTACGGCTACAACGACCGCTACGAGGGACGCCGCTGGGTCGATCGCGATGGCGACGGCCGCCGCGACTGGTGGGAGTACCGCCGCTAGGCCCGCGTCGCGACGCTCGACGCAACGAGCCTCGCCGTAATCTTAAGGTTTCGTCAGCGACAAGGCGGCCACGCCCCAACATTGGGGCTGAACCAAGATATTTGGCGTCGGCAATAGCCGAGCGATCTTAGGCGCCCCAACTCCCTTTCGAGCAGGCCATGTGCCCTGCTCGAAAGGATGTGTCCGTCATGCGCAGCAATCTCACGCGTGTGATCGTCGTTGCCGCAACGCTGGTCGTTGCCGGCGCCGGACTGAGCGGGTGTGTCACCGCCTATGACCCCTATCCCGCCTACAACAGCTACGAGCCGCCGTGGTACGGCTATGGCTGGCACGGATACTGGGACAATGCGTGGGGCGGCTACGGCTGGGACCATCATCAGTGGGAAGCCTGGCGCCGGGACCATCCCACCTCACCCAACCACGCGTGGAGCAGCCCGCCGGCGCACGCATGGGCGAACGCCGGCAAGCCGTTCCATCGCGGCTAGTCAGTTCCTGCCCTCGATCAACCCGCGACAGACGACCTGGGCCTGGATCTCGGCGGCACCCTCGAAGATGTTGAGGATGCGCGCGTCGCACAGCACGCGGCTGACCGGGTATTCCAGCGCGAAGCCGTTGCCGCCATGCACCTGCAGGGCGTTGTCGGCGTTGGCCCAGGCGATGCGGGCGCCGAGCAGCTTGGCCATGCCGGCTTCCAGGTCGCAGCGGCGGCCCTGGTCCTTCTCGCGCGCGGCGAAATAGGTGAGCTGCCGGGCGATCATGGTCTCCACCGCCATCATCACGATCTTGTTGGCGACGCGCGGGAAGGAATAGATCGCCTTGCCGAACTGGTTGCGCTCCAGCGCGTACTTCAGGGCGAGGTCCATGGCCGACTGCGCCACGCCGATGGCGCGCGCCGCCGTTTGGATGCGCGCCGCCTCGAAGGTGGTCATCAGCTGCTTGAAGCCCTGGCCCTCGACACCGCCCAGTAGCTGGGAGGCCGGAACCTCGAAGCCGTCGAAGGAGATGTCGAACTCCTTCATGCCGCGGTAGCCCAGCACCTCGATCTCGCCGCCGGTCATGCCCTCGGCGGGGAACGGGTCGTCGTCGGTGCCGCGCAGCTTTTCCGCCAGCAGCATGGAAAGACCTTTATAGCCGGGCTCGTCGGGGTTGGT
>DATEIF010000711.1:0-9867 GCA_035279205.1 Vineibacter sp. | reverse complement strand
CAACCTGAGGGACCGAATCGGATAGAAGTTGGTCGGGCTCGTCTTTACCCGGATGCCATCGACGACCATCGGCAGCTGGATATCGAGGCGGGCCGCTTCGCGCATGACGTTCTCCCGCGTCAGCGTATCGCCGCATTGCCGCAACACCTGCGTCAACGTCATGGCCATGTTGTAGCCCACCACGTTCAGCACATCGACCCGGCTGCCGTCGGGATAGTACTTCTCCATGAAGGCGATCCAGTCGCGATAGCCCTTGTCGTCGTGCCATAGCGGATCAGACGGATCCTTGTGGAACACCGATGAGATCACGCCCATGCCGCGCTCGATGCCGGCCGGCTGCATCACCTGTGTCACCGACGCCGATGCATAGGACATGAACGTCGCCGGACGCCAGCCGATGTCGTGCACCTGCCGGATGGCCTGGGCGCCGAACTTGGGGGTCGTGGCGAGAACGAGCGTATCGGCGCCGGACGCCTTCAAGGCGATGATCTGCGAATCGACCGTCGGATCCGTCAGCTCGTAGGATTGCGTCTTGACGATCATGCTGGCGGCCTTGTCGCCCAGCCCCTTCTGCAGGCCGATCAGGTACTCCTTGCCGAAATCATCGTTCTGATAGAGCAACGCGATCTTCGCGTTGGGCGCGGTCTTGAGAATGTAGGTGGCGAATGCCGTACCCTCGATCGTGAAGGTCGGCCCCCAGCCGATCGTCCACGGATATTCCTTGTAGTTGCCGAATGCCGACGCGCCGCTGGTGACAAAGAGCTGCGGCACCTTCTTGCCGTTCAGGTACTTGCGCACCGCAATGCTGTTGGCGGTACCGACCGCCATGAAGACGGCGAACACGTTCTCATCCTCGACCAGGCGACGGGTCTGGTCGACGGTCTTGGGCGGGCTGTAGCCGTCGTCGGCGACGATGAGATTGATCTTGCGGCCGTTGATGCCGCCCCGCTCGTTGAGCATGCGGAAATAGGCCGTTGCCGCCTTGGGAAACACGCTGAAGGCGGTGCCGGGGCCGCTCAGCGGCGCCGTCTGGCCGATCTTGATCTCGGTGTCGCTGACACCAGGACCGTAGTCCTTGCCGACGGCGGGGACACCAACGCCAAAAAGCAGTCCGAAAGCCATCATCAAGCGGGAAAGCGCATGCGACATGGTTCGTTTCCTCCCCTTGTCCCTGGCCTTCGGTGGGCGGCTATGACTCCTTCGCCCGTGCGTCCTGGATCGCCTGCCATACGCGCTGACTGGTGGCCGGCATGTCGAGTTCGCGTACGCCCAACGGTGCCAGAGCATTCATGATCGCGATCATAACAGCTGGCAGGGCGCCAACACAGCCCGCTTCGCCGGCGCCCTTGGCGCCCAGCAGGTTGTGCTTGGTCGGCACCGGCTTGCTGGTGACGGCGATGTCGCACATCGTATCGGCGCGCGGCATGGCGTAGTCCATGAAGCTGCCGGTCAGCAGTTGGCCCGACTCGGGATCGTATACCACCTGCTCCATCAGGATCTGGCCGACGCCCTGGGCGACGCCGCCGTGGATCTGGCCCTTCAAGGTCAGCGGATTGATGACCGTGCCGACGTCATCGATCACCAGATACGACACGAGCTGCACGCTGCCGGTGTCGGGATCGACCTCGACCTCGCAGATGTGGCAGCTGTTGGGATAGGTCTCGTGGGTCGGCGAATAGGTCGCGTGCTCGTAGAAGCCGGGCTCGACGCCGGGCGGCACGCGGCCGGGCTGGAACGACGCCACCGCCACCTGCTTCAACGTCACGGCGCGGTCGGTGCCGGCGACGGTGAACTTGCCGTCGGCGAAAACGATGTCGGCAGCGGCGGCTTCCATCATGTGCGCCGCGATCAGCTTGCCCTTGGCGATCATCTTGTCGGTCGCCATCACCAGCGCCGAACCGCCGATCACCATCGAGCGCGATCCGTTGGAGCCCATCCCGAAGGCGACGCGATCGGTGTCGCCGTCGATATACTGCACCTCTTTGGGATCGAGGCCCAGGCGCTGGTGCAGGATCTGCTTGAATGCCGTCTCGTGACCCTGGCCGTGCGCCTTGGTGCCCATCAGCACCATCGCGGTGCCGCTGGGGTTGAAGCGGACCTCGGCGTATTCCGGCTGCGAGCCGGCGGCCTGCTCGATGGCGTTGGCAAGTCCGAAGCCGCGCAGCAGGCCACGCTTGGCTGACTCGGCCTTGCGCGCCGCGAAGCCCGCGTGGTCGGCGGCCTGCAGCGCCATGTCCATGCCCTTCTCGAACTCGCCGCAGTCGTACAGCGGCCCCAGCGGGGTTTTATACGGCATCACCGAAACAGGGATGATGTTGCGCCGCCGCAGCTCGATTGGATCGATGCCCATCTCCTGCGCGGCAGCTTCGATCGCCCGCTCGATCAGGTAGATCGCTTCCGGCCGCCCGGCACCGCGGTAGGGCGCCGTCGGGTTGGTGTTCGACAGCACGGCGTCGATGCGCACATAGGCGCACGGCGTGCGATAGACGCCGATCACGGTGCCGATCATGCCGAACGGTGTCAGCAGCTGGCGATCGGAGGCGACGTAAGCACCGAGGTTGGCCTGCATGTTGAGCCGCAGGCCGATGAACGTGCCGTCCTTGTCCAGCGCCAGCTCGATCTCGCCGATATTGTCGCGCCCGTGCTCGTCGGCCATCACCGTTTCCGAGCGCTCGCAGGTCCAGCGCACCGGACGACCCAGTTTGCGCGCGGCCCACAGGGTCAGGCGATGCTCGATATACTGCCAGCCCTTGGTGCCGAAACCACCGCCGACGTCGTGGCACACCACCCGCACCTTGCTTTCCGGCACCTTGAACACCTGGTTGGCCAGCATGTTGCGCACGCGGTGGGGGTAGTTGACGTCGGCGTACAGCGTGAAGCGGTCCTCGCCTGGATCGTAGGTGCCCAGCGCCCCGCGCGGTTCCATGTACTGGGCATGCACGCGCGTGATCACGTAGCGGCGGCGCACGATGTGGTGCGCCCGCGCAAAGGCCGCCTCTGTCGCGGCGCGATCGCCGCGCTCGTAGGTATGGGAGATGTTGTCAGGGTTCTCGTCCCACACGCGCGGCGAGCCGGGTTGCGCCGCCACCGCTGTCGACGTGGCCGACGGCAGCGCCTCGTAGTCGACCATGATCAGTTCGGCGGCGTCCTTGGCCTGCGCCAGCGTCTGCGCGATCACCATCGCCACCGGGTCGCCGACATAGCGCACGCGATCGATCACCAGCGCCGGCCGCTGCGGCGCGAACATGGGTGTTCCGTCGGCCTTCTTGCGCGGCATGACCGCCTTGGGCATGCCCAGCCCGTCGGCGGCATAGTCGGCACCGGTATAGATCGCGACGACACCCGGCGCCGCCTGTGCCGCCGCGGTGTCGATCGAGCGGATGTGCGCGTGCGCGTGCGGCGAGCGCAGGAAGACGGCATGGACCTCGCCGTGCAGGTGGGTGTCGTCCTGGAAGCGCCCCTGGCCGCGCACCAGTCGTGTGTCCTCGAGCCGCCTCACCGGCTGGCCGATGCCGAACTTCATCATCGCGATTTTGCCTGCGGTAGTGGACAGTCCCGCTTACTCCGCCGCGTTGGGCAGATCGAGCGCATCCCAATTGGGCGTCAGTACACGCGGCTGGAACTCGTGGCCATAGAAATCCTCCTGGTAGTACTCGCTCTGGTGCGATGCCGGGCGCGCGCCCCAGCCGTACTCGATCAGCCAGCCCGACGGATTGAGGAAATAGAACGAGTACTGATGGTCGTTGGAATGCTTGCCCAGCGTAATGCCGATGGGAATGTTGCGCTTCTGCACCAGCTCGTAGGTGTAGGCGAGATCATCGAAGCTCTCGGACTCGATCATCACATGATTGATCCGCTTGCTGCCGCCGAGGCCGAAGGCGACGGTGTGGTCGCGCTCGTTGCAATGCATGAACAGCGCCTCGCCCACCGTGCCGTCGGGCCGCGGCACCTTGTACTCGATGCCGCCGCGCATGCCCAGCAACCGGTAGAAGCGGTACGTCGTTGCCAGATCGTTGTTGCGCACGATGCAGTGACCGAGCCCGCCGTTACCGGTGGCGAAGCGGCCATACATGCGCCGGCCGGGATAGAACGGCTTGCTGTACTGCACATGCGGGCCGTGGAAGACCTCGAGCGGGTTGCCGTTGGGATCTTCGAGCTTCAGCAACTCCAGCACGTGCCGGTCTTCGGCCTCGGCGCGCGAGCAGACCTTGTGGCTGACACCTGCCTCGCGCAGCACCTTCTGCAGCCCGGCGAACTCCTCGGGACCGGCCGTGCGCAGGCCCAGGCACTGCAAGTCGTCGCTGCCATCCTCCTCGACAATGAAGCGATGGTGCCAGAAGTCCATGCGCAGGTAGCAGCGCCCCGGCTCGCCCTCGTCGACCACCTCCATGCCGAGGATCTCGGCGGCGAAAGCCTTCCAGCGGCTGAGGTTCTTCACACCGAGGACCATGTAGCCGAGTTCCGTGATTGCGCTCATTTCCTCACCTCGTGCGTTCTCGTTGTGGACGATATTAGGCAGGAATATCGATATTAGGCAATCGCGGGACCGCGCGCGTCCACGCGCGCTTCCACGCAGGCACCGAGGGCGTTCGCCCGTCGCTTCGCTATGGGCGAATGCGGGCGTGGACGCCCGCGGTCCGAATGAAGGCTTCAGTCGGGGTCGAGGATATCCTTGGGGATGTGGGAGACCGTGGCGAAGCCGCGTTCGATGTGCTCCTCGGCCAGGCGGCACGCGAGGTCGGCGTCGCGCGCCAGGGCCGCGTCCATGATGGCCTTGTGCTCCTGGCCGACGCCGGGCCGGACGTTGAGGATGGAGAACGACAGCGCCCGGTAGCGCTCCGAGCTGTGGTACAGCATGCGCCGGAAATGACGCACCCATTGCGATCGCGCCGCGCCGATCAGGGCCTCGTGAAAGGCGTGATTGCGCCGGTCCCACTCGCGCGCCACCTCGTCGGATTTGCGCATGCGGCGCGTGTCGATCAGGCTGAGCTTGTGGAACGCCGCCACGACGGATGATTCCCAGTTGTCGTCGCCCAACGCGATCGATTCCCGCAGCGCCATGGTCTCCATCAGCTTGCGCAAGGTCGTGATCTCGCGCAGGTCGTCCAGCGACACCGGCGCCACGCGAAAGCCGCGCTGGCCTTCGGACGTCACCAGCGCATCGGCGACCAGCAGGAGCAGGGCTTCGCGGATGGTGCTGGAGCTGACCTGGAAACGGGCCCGCAGCTCCTCGACGCGCAGCTTGGCGCGGGGGCGAAGCTGGCCGCGCACGATGTCGTGCTTGAGATCGCCATAGACTTTCTCGATCAGCGTCTTGACGCTCGGCGAATCGACGGCGTGGATTTTCGGCGTGACCTGCTTGGCCTGCGGGCTTCTCATGTCGTGACGGGTCTCCCAACTCCCCTGCCAGCAATGCTCATGGCATCCGATGCTTATAGCATTACCGCGGCCATGCCACATCGCGTACCGCGCCATGAGGCATCAAGAAAACCACACTATCGAGCGTCAATCAAAATATCGATAATCCAATTGACCATCGATTTACACCATGATGTGATGCCACTCGATCGCGGTCCCCGTCACCTGCCAACGCGGGAATCTCGATCTCGGGAGGAATGCGCGTGCGTCCCCTCGCACTCGACGCGGATGTGTCGCGGGCCGGCAACCGGTGCGCCGGCGCGTGACAGGCGTCGATCCCGATCACCAATCGCAGCCGGGCGTGGCGGGGGAGCACGCACGTCCGGTTCTGGCCGGGAGCGCAGTTCCTGCACGGCGGCGGCGCCGTCTGACGGATCATCACGGAGAGACATCATGAGTGTGCTGGACGGTCCACGCAAAGAGCTGCGGCGCGTGATCCACGGCGGCAGCGCCTATTGGGCCGAGTACCGCGACAACGCGCTGCACCTGGACGATGGCCGCGTCATTCCCGAAGCCGACGTGCAGCATCTGCCACCCTGCACACCCGGCAAGATCCTCTGCGTGCACGTGAACTACCGCTCGCGCTACTGGGAGTTCACCGGCTCGGACACGGCGCCCGAGACGCCGACCTATTTCCAGAAGCCGATCACGGCGCTCAACGCCCACGGTGGCGAGCTGATCCGGCCCGAGGGCTACAAGTACCTGAACTACGAGGGCGAGGTAGCGGCCGTGATCGGCAAGGTCACGCGCAACGTCAGCCGTGAGCAAGTGTGGGACCATCTGCTGGGCTTCGCCGCCGGCAACGATGTCGGCCTGCACGACATGCGCGACACCGATGCCGGCTCCATGCTGCGGGTGAAGGGACCCGACGGCTTCTGCCCGATCGGGCCGGGCATCGTGTCGGGCATCGACATCCGCAAGTCGACCTTGCGCACGTACCGCAACGGCAAGCTGTCGCAGGAAGGCGCCATCAGCGAGATGATCTTCGGCATCGACTACCTGGTGGCCGATCTCGCCCGGCACATCACCCTGATGCCGGGAGACATCATCATGACCGGCACGCCGGCCAACTCGCGCCCGATGGAGGTCGGCGACCTCATCGAGGTCGAGGTGTCCCAGGTCGGGCGGCTGAGCAACCGCGTCGTGACGGCGCCAGCGCCGGGCGCGGCGGTCGGCCACCAGCCGACCGACAGCGAGGGCGTGCGCCGCGTCGCATTGGGCAACGACGAGCGCTTGCCGGCCCGGCTGAAGCAGCCGGCTTAGCCCCCTCCGCGAAGCAAAAAGCCTTCATGGTGAGCTTGTCGAACCATGAAGCCTCTCGCACAACGGTCGTGCGGGACGCTTCATGGTTCGACAAGCTCACCATGAAGCCTTGCTATAGCGCTCACCCCTGTTCAGGGCTAACTACAGCCCTGCGACCGCCACAGAGGACCCGACATGCTGGACCAATCGACGATCGAAGCCATTGCGCGCGGCTATCACCAGGCGGAGAAGACGCGCCAGCGCGTGCGGCCGCCGACGTCGCAATATCCCGGCTTCTCGATCGACGATGCCTATGCCGTGCAGCGCCATCTGGTGAAGCTGATGCTGGCCGACGGCCGCAAGATCAGGGGCCACAAGATCGGGCTGACCTCGCGGGCGATGCAGAGCATCACCGGCATGAACGAGCCCGACTACGGCGTGCTGCTGGAAGACATGTTCTATCCCGACGGCGGCGAACTGCCGGTGAACCGCTTCATCGAGCCGCGGCTGGAGTGCGAGCTGGCCTTCATCATCGGCAAGCCGCTGTCGGGTCCCAACTGCACGATCTTCGATGTGCTGAGCGCCACCGACTACGTGGTGCCGACGGTGGAGATCGTCGATTCGCGCACCCTGCCGGTCGATCCCGAGACCAAGGCCGGGCGCCGGGTGGAGGACAGCATCGCCGACAACGCCGCCGACGCGGCACTGGTGATGGGCGGCCGGCCGGTGAAGCCGACCGAAATCGACCTGCGCTGGGTCGGCGTGCTGTGCTACCGCAACGGCATCATCGAGGAGTCCGGTGTCGCCGCCGCGGTGATGAACCACCCCGCCAACGGCGTCGCCTGGCTCGCCAACAAGCTGGCGCCGCACGGGATCAAGCTCGAGCCCGGCCAGGTCGTGCTGGGCGGCTCCTTCACCCGCACCGTGCCCGCCCGCGCCGGCGACAAGTTCCACATCGACTACGGCCCACTCGGCGCCATCACCTGCCAGTTCGTGTGATACCTGGGAGCGCGGGCCTCTGGCCCGCTCATGGCTCGGCCCTACGCGCCGATGCGGGCCGGAGGCCCGCGCTCCCAGGCATTCAGCATCTTGATGGCGGCGGTGGCGGCGCCGAAGCCGTTGTCGATGTTCACCACCACCACGCCGGGCGCGCAGCTCGCCAGCGCCGCGTTCAGAGCGGTGGTGCCGCCCGTTGCCACGCCGTAGCCGACCGAGGTCGGCACCGCGATGACCGGTGCGGCGATCAGACCGGCGATCACGCTGAACAACGCGCCTTCCATGCCAGCGACGGCGATCACGACCTTCCAGCGGCGGATCTCCTCCAGGCGGCTGGTGAGCCGCCACAGGCCTGCGACGCCGACATCGGCGATCATCGGCGCCTGCCAGCCGTTGAAGGCGAGCGTGCGCGCCGCCTCACGCGCCACGGGCAGATCGGACGTACCGGCGGCGACGATGCCGATACCCACGCGCGCCGGCGCGCTCTGCGCGCCCAGAATGGCGGTGCCCGACAGCGGGTCGTAGTCGAGATCGGCCGCCGCCTTGAGCGCGGCATGGCGTTCGCCATCCAGCCGCGTGAGCAGCAGCCGCTGTCCCTCAGCCCGCGCCACGGCCAGGATGGCGTCGATCTGGGCCACACTCTTGTGGGTGCAGAACACCGCCTCCGGCACGCCGGTGCGATACTCACGCTCGCGATCGAACTGGAATTCCACGCCTAGGCTCGCACGAACATGGCGCCGCGCTGATAGCGCCTGATGCCGACGAACACGCGGCCATCGTCCTGGCAGAACCGTGCCGCCATGGCGGCCAGCGCGTCGGTCTGCACGATGTCATCGCCGACCTCGACCGCAACGCCGGCGTGCGTGATGCGGCACCGTACCGTCGCCGCCGCCGGCAGGGCGCGCGCCAGCGCCGTCTCGACGCGATCGACGAAGGCGAGGTCCGAGGCGTCGATGGCGATGCCGGTCTCGACGCGGCTGGCCAGGCACGGTTGCGCCGGCAGTTCCGCCACGTCATCGGCGCCCAGCGCGCGGGCGAGCGCGCGCACGGCCGATTTGTCCATGCCGGCCTCGACATAGGGATGGACCACCGCGCGTTCCGATGCGGCGAGCAGCCCGGGCCGGTAGTCGCCGAGGTCGTCGAGATTGGCGCCCGACGCGATGGGATGCGACGAGAGCGTGCGGATGCGGTCGTAGAGGTTGGTCTTGCAGAAATAGCAGCGATCGACCGGGTTGTTGCGATAGCGCGGATCGTCGAACTCGCCGGCGCCGGTGACGGTGAGCGCCCAGCCGTCCACCGCGGCACGCGCCCGTACCCGTTGCGTGGCGGCCGGTGGTACGGCCGGCGACACGGCGTGAATCATGGCAACGGGCGCCGCCGCCAGCCGGTGGGCGAAGGTTGCCAAGGTCATGCTGTCGACGCCGCCACTCACGGCAATCGCCAGCCCCTCATGACGCGCGACCGCTGCGGCAAGCCGGTCATGGCGTGCGGCGATGCTCATCGCCCCTCCCCGTGCTCGACGCGGTGCTTCAAATGCCGGCGCTCGGCCAGCGTCTCGCCGCCAAGGTCGTCGCTTTCGGCCTTGACGGTCTCGACGCCACCTGGCCGACGCACCGCCTTCACGCCGACCGCCTCCATCGTCGACAGGCGGCGCGGCAGAACCATGCGGCTTTCCTCGCGCACGCGCAGACCGATGGTCGATGTCTCGGCGAAGCAGCGTTCGGCCACGCTCTGCACCGCGTTCGGCTGCACCAGCAGGCGGAAGGACTGCATGGCTCGGCCCTTCTTGCCCAGCCGCTGGCCGATGGAGAGGTCGAGCACGCCGGCCACCGCGCGCAGCCTGTCGGCCGCGACGGCGATTTCTTCGCCGGTCATGTCGTCGATCTCGAAGCTCAGGATGGTGACGCGATCCTGCGCCGCCGCGTCGACCGCGGCGAAGACAAGGGCGCGCAGCACGTTGGGAATGCCGGGCAAGGTGCGGGTGCCGGCGCCGGTGCCGACGGCGTCGAGTCGCCCGCCGCCGCCGCTCATTGCGGCCGGATCAACCAGATGGCGCAGGATCGCCGCGCCCGTCGGCGTGACGCGCTCGCCGCTCACGCCGTCGTCGCGCCAGTCGAAGCCGCCCAGGATCGCAGCGGTGGCCGGCGCCGGCACCGGCAGCAGGCCATGCCGCGTCTTCACCAGGCCGCCGCCGCGCGGCAGCGGCGAGAC
>DATEIF010000710.1:0-3740 GCA_035279205.1 Vineibacter sp. | reverse complement strand
TGGGAGCGCGGGCGTCCCGCCCGCTCTTCTTTCGGCGCCGTGCGCACAGGCGAAGCTAGGCTTTGGCCGCAGATGCCGGCGGGACGCCCGCGCTTCCGGATTGCTCGACCGTCGGGTGGTCCAGCGTGCTGACGTGCTGTGGGCCGGCACCGCCGGGCGCGCCCCAGCCGGTGACGGTGGGGCCGAAGAACTCCACGTTGGCGGCGCGAAACGCTTCTTCCTCGGCGGGCAGCTCGTCATCGGCGTAGATCGCCTGCACCGGGCAGACCGACAAGCAGATGCCGCAGTCGATGCATTCGTCGGGCTGGATGTACATCATCCGTCCGCCTTCATAGATGCTGTCGACCGGGCAGACCTTCTGGCAGGCGCCGTCCTTCACATCGATGCAGGCCGAGGCGATGACGTGAGTCATGGCACGATGCCCTAGCGTCCCTGCCACTGCGGCGGACGCTTCTCCTGGAAGGCGCGCACGCCTTCGTCCTGGTCGGTCGACTGCAGGGCTTCGACCAGCGCCGGCAGGCGCAGCGCCTGGGCCTGGACGGCGGTCAACCCGGCGCCGGCGCGCACCATCTGCTTGATCGCCCGCACCGACAGCGGCGCGCAGGCCAGGATGTCCGCGACCCACCGGTCAACCGCGGCATCCAGCTTGTCCGGCGCCACGACCTCGTTGACCAGGCCCAGGCGCAGCGCCTCGTCGGCGCCGATGCGCCGGCCAGTCAGCAGCAGTCCCATGGCCTGCACGTGCGTCAGCCGGCGGGCCAGCAAGGCGATGCCGCCATCCAGCGCCAGGCGGCCGACGCGCGGTTCCGGCAGGCCGAAGCTTGCCGTCGCCGCAGCGATGACGATGTCGCAACCCAGCACCATCTCCATGCCGCCGCCCAGCGCATGGCCGTTGACACGCGCGATCACCGGCACGTCCAGCGTCTCACGCAGCGCGATGCCGCCGAAACCGCCCGGGCGGGGCGCGGCCCAGTATTCAAGCCCGCTCAATCCCGGTCCGCCCTTCATGTCGGCACCGGTACAGAAGGCGCGCTCGCCGGCGCCGGTCAGCACGACGGCGCGAACCTGACGGTCGCGTTCGATCGCCTCCCAGATCCGGATCAGCTTGGCTTCCGTCGCCAGGTCGACGGCGTTCATGCGGTCGGGCCGGTCGATGGTCACCCGCGCGACATGGTCCTCGACGCTGAAGTGCACCGTCATGCCAGCACGCCCGCATCGCGCAGCCGGCGGATGCGATCGGCGGAGAAGCCGGCCTCCGCGAGGACCGCATCGCCATCGGCACCGAGCGCCGGCGGCGCGTGGCGGATGCGGAAGGCCGACGGATCCATGGTCAGCGGCGATCCGATCAGCGCCAGCGGATCACTGGCCTGATGCGACACGACACTGCCGTTGACCCGCGTCTGCTCATGCGCCAGCGCCTGGGACAGCTTCAGCACCGGCGCGCACAGCAGATCCTGCTCGTCCAGTCGGGCCAGCCAGTGCTCGGTGGTGTTGCTGGCGAAGCGTTCCCGGAACAAGGCGTGCAGCGCCGCCTTGTGTTCCATCTGGCCATCGAAGGTGGCGTAGCGCGGATCGGCCGACAGGTCGGGCAGGCCGAGCGCCGCGCAGATGTCCCGCAGCGGATTGGTCTTGAAGGCGCCGACCAGCACGATGGCGCCGTCGCTGGTCTTGAAGGCGCCGGTCAGCGGGTAGGCACCCCAGCTGAAATCGCGACCGCGCTGCAGCCACATCGCCGCTTCCTGCATCTGCATCGCCAGCATGGATTCGAACAGCGACACCGAGACCTGCTGCCCGCGGCCCGTCTTTTCGCGCTGCAGCAGGGCGAGCAGGATCGCCTGCACCAGGTGCATGCCGGCCGAGTAGTCGCACAGCGACGTGGCGTAGATGGTGAGCGGCTCGTCGTCGTTGCACTTGCGCATCATCACGCCGGACAGAGCCTGGGCCAGGATGTCCTGGCCGCCCTTGTAGGCCAGCGGTCCGGCCTGGCCGAAGCCGGAGCCGAAGGCGCAGATGATGCGCGGGTTGATCTCGGCCAGCGTGGCGTAGCCAAAGCCCATGCGCTCCATCACGCCGGCGCGGAAATTGTTGACCACGACGTCGGCGCCGCGCACCAGGTCGTAGATCACTTGCTTGCCGTCCTCGCCGCGCAGGTCGAGCGCGATGGAGCGCTTGTTGCGGTTGAGGCTGCGGAACACCGGGTTGTTCGGTCCGTCCGGATCGCCCGGGATCGAGCCGCGCGACAGATCGCCGGCGCCCGGGCGCTCGATCTTGATCACGTCGGCGCCGTAATCGGCCAGCACCTGGGTGGCGCTCGGGCCCAGCATCACCTGCGAGAAGTCGATCACCCGCACGCCCGACAGGGGCTGGATCGCGTCGCTCTGCATACTCTGTCGCTCCCGTTATTCCGCGGCTTGCGCCACATACGCATTGGCCGCCGGCTGATCGCCCGGATCGGCACCCTGGGCGCGCAGCACCGCCTGCAGGCGCCCCACGTCGACCTTGTCGACGGTGACGTCGGCCTTCAGCGCCAGCGCCGCGGCCACGCCCGTGGCTTCGCCCATCGCCATGCAGGGCGGGATCTCGCGCGAGATGCGTTGCGCCGCGGACGTCGCCGAATAATGCCGGCCGGCCACCAGCAGCTGTGACACGTTGCGCGGCAGCAAGGTCCGGTACGGATAGTAGTAGTCGCGGCCGCGGGCGACGGAGTCCGCGAAGTGACGGCGTTGCGTGACGTCCTCCTTCGACATCACGTAGGCACCGTCCAGCAGCCGGGTCTGGCGCACGCCGATCTGCGGCGCTACGTCGACGACGAAGGCCTTCTCGAAGCCCGGCATCTTCAGCCGCACATGGGCCAGCAGGGCGGCGATGCGGTCGCGTCCCTGGAAGTCGGCCCGGGTCAGGTCATCGATCTTCAGGCCGTCGAAGCCGGCCATGTGCGGGCAGTTGCACCAGACGATGCCGGGCAGCGGTGTCTTCAGCCACCACTTGTCCCACGAGCCGCCCATGATGCGCTTGGCCTCGCGGTCGATGGCGTTGAACGCCGCCGGATCCTCGTACTCGAAGCGCTCCGCCGCGTCGGTGTCGACGCCGCCCAGGCGGAACACGGTGGTGACGATGAAGGCACCCTGGATGAACGGCGCGCCGGCCGAGGCCGCGACGTCGAGGTCGCCGGTGGCGTCGACCACCACCGATCCCATCACCGCCTGGCGGCCTTCCTTGGTGTCGCAGACGACGCCGGTGATGCGGCCGTCCTCGACCATGGCGCGCGAGAACCAGCTGTGCAGGCGCAGCTGGACACCGGCTTCGCGCACCATGTCGTTGGCGACGCGCTTGTAGCCGTCGGGGTCGAAGGCGCTGGCGTAGCAGATCGGCTGCGGCTTCACGTGCGAATGGAAGTCGAACACGCCCCAGCGTGACCATTTGCGCCACATCGCCTCGTCGGAGCGACGGTCCGCCTCGGGCGGCGTGACGCACAGCCCGATGCGTTCCATGCGGTCGATCATCTCGCTGCACAGACCGCGCACGCTGATCTCGGCGCCGTTGCACATGTCGTCCAGCACCAGGACCATGCCGCCCGACGCCAGGCCGCCGAGATAGGCGTAGCGCTCCAGCAGCACCACCGACAGCCCGTTGCGGGCGCCGGCCACGGCGGCGGCGATGCCGGCCGGGCCGCCGCCGACCACGACCAGGTCGGCGCGGGCCACGACGGGGACATGGCCTTCCGGCTCGACGATGTGAAC
>DATEIF010000709.1:0-4835 GCA_035279205.1 Vineibacter sp. | reverse complement strand
AGGTCATCGCCACCGGCGGCGACGACGCGAAGCTCGAGGTCGTACGCGCCCAGGGCGCCGACTTCACCATCAACTACCGCAGCACCGACTTCGTGCCGCTGGTGAAGAGCCTCAGCGACGGCCGCGGCGCCGATGTGATCTACGATCCGGTAGGCGGCGAGACCTTCGAGCGTTCATTACGCTGTGCCGCCTTCGGCGCCCGGCTGCTGGTGATCGGCTTCACGTCCGGCAATCCGTCGGCGCTCAAGAGCAATCACATCCTGATCAAGTGCCTGTCGGTGATCGGCGTGCGCGCCGGCGAGCATGCACGCCACCATCAGCCATTCGCCGACGACTATGAACGCGATCTGCCCAGGCTGGCGGCGCAGGGCGTGATGCGGCCGCACATCTCCCATCGCTTTGCGCTCGAGCAGGTGGTCGAGGCAATGGATGTCATTCAGCAGCGCAAGGTCGTCGGCAAGGCTGTGCTGGAGATCTGACGGTGGCGATCCTCACAATCGCCACGTCGGGGAAGCACGTGGATCGGCCGTCCGTACGCTGATCAGGCCCGTGGTGTGGCCGGTGCGCGCGGGCTGCAGCGCCCGGTCGCCGGGCTCTTGACGCTGCCGGCGGGGCAACTGGTCGCGACGGGAGTCTTGCCGGTGGCGCGTGGCTTGGCAGCCGTCGGCGTCCGGGGCTGAGCGGGCTTGCGGGCTGCCGTCGTCTTGCTGCCCTTGGTTCCCGGCGGGCTGCCCTTGGCGGCTGGCCGCGGCGGCGGTGCCTTGGGGGTCACGGCCGGCGGCGCCGGCGGTGCCGCCTCGGGGTCGGACTCGGGCGGCACGGCGGCCAACTGGATGGGGGCAGCGACGGGGGCACTGCGCTCGACCGCGGGCGGCTGCGCCACAGTCTGGGGTGGCGGCGCTGCCGGTTCGGCAGGGCCGATCGCCAGCAGGGTCGCGAAAAACGCGCCAAGATTCATAACCGACCTCCATCGGGGGACAGGAGGGCTTCACCAGAGCCGGGCGGTGGTACATGCCAACCGCGTCTCGACGACGGCACTATCGGCTGTTTCGTATTTTACCGCAAGACTGAACCACAACTTATTGTGTTTCTTGAGACTCGCAGGCCAGTCCAAGTGCGTCAGAGCCGCCCCAAATCACTGACCGCATCGACGATCATGCGCGATCCGGTCGCCATCAGCAGCACGTCGTTGGCGATCCGGATGTACTGATAGCCCGCCGGTGGCGGCAACAATCGGGCGAGCAGGTCGCCCGGCAGCGGATAGTAGGGCAGGCCACCAGGCAGAGGCCGTCCCATGCCCCACTTCTTGGCCTGGCCGGGGGGCAGGCAACCGTTGTTCTTCTTGGCAAGTCCCGGTGGGCAGTGGCCGGAGGAGAACTGCTGGCCGAAATACTGACGGATGGTGAACTGATCGCGCGGCGAGATGGTGACCGTGACGGTCGGCAGTCCCGGCGCGATCACCGGTGCTCCCGGCGCGGCCGCAGGTCCGCCGCCGCGCTTGGCCTGCCCTGGCGGGACGTCGGGCTTTTCGGCGCTCGCCGGAGCGACGACCAGCAGTGCCGTCAGGCAGGTAATGGCGGCTATGACCGCGCGGCGCAAACTGGTCGACATGGCGTCCCTTGGCGAGATCCGTTGTCCCTAAAAACCGTATGATCGTGGCGACGCCAAGGCGCAACACCGGACCTCGTATCGCTGGCCGGACCGGCGATAGCGTGCGGCTTGTGCTTTTGCACGGCCGCTCGCTAGCGTACCGCACCATGGTGATGACGGGAGGAAACGGTGGCCGGACGGGTAGCGGGAAAAGTGGTGCTGGTGACGGGCGGCGGCTCGGGCATCGGCCGGGCGGCAGCAACGCTTTTGGCCAACGAAGGCGCCACGGTTGTGGTCACCGACGTCGATCGGCCGGGTGGGATGCAGACCGTGCAGCAGATCGGTGGCGCGGCAAGCTTCCAGCCCCACGACGTCTCCAAGGACGAAGAGTGGAAGCGCGTGATTGCCGCCGTGCTGGCCCAGCACGGCAGGCTCGACGGGCTGGTCAACAACGCCGGCATCAGCGGCCCGTTTCCCAGCACGTTCGAGACCGAGGATATCGAGTCGTGGCGGCGCATTTTCGCCGTCAACGTCGAGGGCGTGTTCCTGGGCTGCAAGCACGGCGTGCCGGCGATCCGCGACTCCGGCGGCGGCTCGATCGTGAACCTTTCGTCGCTGGCGGCCCTTCTCGGCACGCCCGAGCTCTCGGCCTACGGCGCCAGCAAAGGCGCCGTGCGGCAATTCACCAAGACCGTTGCCATCGAGTGTGCCCGCAAGGGCTACAAGGTGCGCTGCAACTCGGTGCATCCGGGCATCATCCTGACGTCCATGGGCGAGTCGCTCTTCAAGACGGAAGAGATCCGCGAACGCGCGCGCCAGCGCGTTCCGTTGCGCGAGCTCGGCCGGCCGGAGGATATCGGCTACGGCATCCTGTTCCTGATCTCCGATGAGTCGCGCTACATGACCGGTGCCGAGCTGGTCATCGACGCCGGGATGTCGGCGATCTGACGGCTGCACCGATCAGCGACCGTAGCGGATCTCGACCTTGCGTTCGGTCGAGGTCTCCTTCTGGCCGAACACGCGCTTGGGATCGGTGATCCGGCGGAGGACGATCTTGTCGCGCGGGTAGCCATTGGCGATCAGTTCGTTGGTGACGGCCTCGGCACGCGCGCGGGCGAGCTCGATGTCCTTTTCCTTGCCCAGGTAGGCGTCGGCAAACGCCTCCAGGCACAGCTGGTTCGCCTTCTGCGCGATGGCCTGGCGCGCGATGGTGGCCACGTCGCGCTGGCCGCGTGGCGTCAGCAGGGACTGACCACGATCGAACTGAACGATGATGACGCCGCCCGGCGTCTGGCCGCCGACGCAGCGGTCGTCCTGGGCGCTGGCTGTCGCAGCGGCCAGACAAAACAAGGTACTGGCCAGAAACGCGACGATCGGCTTGCGCATAAGGTTGCCCCCAACCTGTCGGGCGATGCGCCCGGCCGCCATCGTGCTGCCTTTCGGAGTGAGCGCCAACATGTTTTTCCGTGTTGGCGCCCGCGCTCCGGCTAGAACAGCGTATAGCCGCCGTCGATCACGATGGACTGGCCGGTTGTGTACTTGGTGGCGTCGCTGGCCAGGTAGACGGCGACGGGTCCGAAGTCCTGCTCGACGCCCCACCGGCGCACGGGGATGCGTGGCTTGACGTTGCCCGCGAATTTTTCGTTGTTGAAGGCGTTGGCCGTCATCGCCGTCTCGATCCAGCCCGGCAGGATCGAGTTCGCCGTGATCTTGTAGCGCGCCAGCTCGACCGCCAGCGCCCGCACCATGGAGACCACGCCGCCCTTGCTGGCGGCATAGTGCTCGCTGCGCGCAGCACCCTCGATGGCCGCCGTGCTGGCCATCGCCACCAGGGAGCCGCCCTCGCCGCGCTCGACCATGTGGCGTGCCGCGGCGCGGAAGGTGAAGAAAACGCCATCGAGGTTGACCGACAGCACGCGGCGCCATTCGTCGGCCGTGATCTCCATGAAGCTCTTATTGCCGCGACCCGAGACACCGGAATTGGCGACGCAGTTGTCGACCTTGCCCATCACTTTCAGGGTCTCGGCAAACGCCGCTTCGACCGCCGCTTCATTGGCAACGTCGACAGTCTGGGCATGTACCTTGCCGCCGTGACGCTTGAGCTTCTCGACGGCGGCCGCATTCTTGGCGGCGTTGGTGCCCCAGATGCAGACCCCGGCGCCGGCCTCGGCCAACGCATCCGCCATGCCGAAGCCGATGCCGCCGTTGCCGCCGGTGATCAACGACACTTTACCGGTCAGATCGAAGCCTTTGTACGCCATGGCCATTCCTCCGCTCGCTGGGCGCGGCAGCAAATCCGACGCTGCCGGTGGCGTCAATCATGTTGCCGGTGCGGGGCATTCAGCCGCATCGCTGTGCGGATTGCCTCATCTTCCGGGTGGATGGTGGTGAACCTCCGTCGCCCGTAGTATTGTCGGCACACAAACAGTCGGTACAAACCGCAACAGGGGGATATCGGGATCCATGAACGGCTCGCCGGTCAAACGGCGCCTCGCCGCGATCATGTCCATCGATGTCGTGAGCTACTCGGCGATGATGGGAGCGGACGAGGAAGGCACGATGCGTGTGCTGCGCACGCATCGGACGGCCATCGATTCCTCGATTCGCCGTCACGGCGGGCGTATCGCCAATACCGCCGGGGACAGCGTGCTGGCCGAGTTCGGCAGCCCGGTCGAAGCGGTGCGCTCGGCGCTCGACCTTCAGAGCGGAGTCGATGCCCGCAACAGCAGCCTGCCCGAGGCGCGGCGCATGCTGTTCCGGGTCGGCGTTCACCTCGATGACGTGATTGTCCAAGACAACGGCGACCTGCTGGGCGAGGGAGTCAACATCGCTGCCCGCCTGCAGGCGGCGGCCGATCCGGGTGGGGTGATGGTCTCAGGCGAGGTCGCAGGCCAGGCGCGTGCCAAGTTGCCGGAATACGGCTTCGAGCGGCTGGGCCAGCCGGTCATGAAGAATATCGTGCGCACCGTCGAGGCGTTCCGTGTCGTGTCGGGCGCGCGTGCGCGACAGGTTGCGCGTGCCGACGTGTCGGCGACGCCCGGCGCACCGCGCGCGACGGCGGAGAAAAAACAGGCCCGCGGGTTTGGCGTCATAGCAGCCGTCATGGCTGGCCTTGTAGGTGGTGCTGTCGTCGCCTGGGGCATCTTTGCGGTCACAACCGGAGGGTCCATCATCCGTCCGACCGACGCCGATAAGACTGCCCGTCAGGCGGAAGAGGCCGAAGCGGCCCGCAAGCAGGCTGCCGA
>DATEIF010000708.1:0-21005 GCA_035279205.1 Vineibacter sp. | reverse complement strand
CCGCGGCATCCGCACTTCCGCCGCTTCCGCGGCGGCCCTCGTGGACAGAACGGCGTTGATCCGGCGCAACAGGATCAGCCGGATCTGCTGGGCGGCGGCTCCAGCGGCTCCGGTGGTTCTGGCTCCGGCACCTAGGCGCCGACCAGATCAGCCAAGTTACGCGGGCGGTCCATGGGCCGCCCGCTGTCGTTTTCGGCACTGCCGGTCGGGGCGGGCATGCGTGGCACGAAACACGTCCATGCCCCTGGCGTCATTCCGACTCGGCTGTGGGGTCTTGCTCCGGATCGACAAGCCCCCATATGGGTTTTGGATGCCCATCGTGGGGTCCACCCGATCGCCCGCCGCTTGACGGGGGCACGAGAGAAAGGGTGTCGTATGGATCAGGAAAAATACACCGACCGTGTGCGCGGCTTCCTGCAAAGCGCCCAGATGCTGGCGCTGCGGTCCGGCCACCAGCGGTTCGTTCCCGAACACATTTTGAAGGTGCTGCTCGACGATGAGGAAGGCCTGGCGGCCAACCTGATTTCGTCGGCCGGCGGTGATTCGCGCCTGGCACTGCGCGAAACCGAAGCGGCACTGGCGAAGCTGCCCAAGGTCGAAGGGGCCGGCGCCGGCCAGGTCTATCTCGCGCCGGAAACCGCGCGGGTCTTCGAACAGGCGGAGAAACTCGCCAAGAAGGCCAACGACAGCTTCGTGACGGCGGAGCGGCTTCTGCAGGCCCTGGCGATGGTCAGCGGCAGCGAAGCGGCCACGATTCTCAAGCGCGCCGGCGTCACGCCGACGGCGCTCAACGACGCGGTCAACAAGCTGCGCAAGGGGCGTACGGCCGACAACGCCAACGCCGAAGGCGCCTATGATGCGCTCAAGAAGTATGCCCGTGACCTGACCCAGTCGGCGCGCGACGGCAAGCTCGACCCCGTGATCGGTCGCGATGAGGAAATCCGTCGCACGATGCAGGTGCTGAGCCGGCGCACCAAGAACAACCCCGTGCTGATCGGCGAGCCCGGCGTCGGCAAGACCGCCATCGCCGAAGGCCTGGCGCTGCGCATCGTCAACGACGACGTGCCGGAATCGCTGAAAGGCAAACGCCTGATGGCGCTCGACCTCGGCGCGATGGTGGCTGGTGCCAAATATCGTGGCGAGTTCGAGGAGCGGTTGAAGGCCGTGCTATCGGAAATCGCGGCGGCCGAGGGTGAGATCATCGTCTTCATCGACGAGATGCACACGCTGATCGGCGCCGGCAAGGCCGATGGCGCCATGGATGCGTCCAACATGCTGAAGCCGGCGCTGGCGCGCGGCGAGCTGCATTGCATCGGCGCCACGACCTTGGACGAATACCGCAAGCACGTCGAGAAGGACGCCGCGCTGGCGCGCCGGTTCCAGCCGGTGTTCATCGCCGAGCCGACGGTCGAGGATACGATCTCGATCCTGCGCGGCTTGAAGGAGAAGTATGAGCTGCATCACGGCGTGCGCATTGCCGATGCCGCCATCGTGGCGTCGGCGACGCTGAGCCATCGCTACATCACGGACCGCTTCCTGCCCGACAAGGCGATCGACCTGATGGACGAGGCCGCCAGCCGCATCCGCATGCAGGTCGACAGCAAGCCGGAGGACATCGACGAGCTGGATCGACGCATCCTGCAGCTGCAGATCGAGCGCGAGGCGCTGAAGAAGGAGTCCGACACGGCTTCGAAAGAGCGGTTGGGCAAGCTCGAGAAGGAGCTGGTCGAGCTCGAGCAGAAGTCGGCGTCCCTGACGGCGGCCTGGAAAGCCGCCAAGGACAAGCTCGCCGACGCGCAAAAGCTCAAGGAGCAACTCGACAAGGCACGTGCCGATCTTGAGATCGCGCAGCGCAAGGGCGAGCTGGGCAAGGCTGGCGAGCTGGCCTACGGCGTCATCCCCGACCTGGAGAAGAAGCTGAAGGCGGCCGAGCAGGCTGATGCCGGCAACGGCGCCGTCGGCGGGCGGGCGTTGAAGGAAGAGGTCACGGCCGAGGATATCGCGGCCGTTGTCTCACGCTGGACCGGCGTGCCCGTCGACAAGATGCTGGAAGGCGAGCGGGCCAAGCTGCTGCGCATGGAAAGCGAGCTGCACAAGCGCGTCATCGGCCAGGACGAGGCGATCACCGCGATCGCCAACGCCGTGCGCCGCGCGCGTGCCGGGCTGCAGGATCCGAACCGGCCGATCGGCTCGTTCCTGTTCTTGGGCCCGACCGGCGTGGGCAAGACGGAGCTGACCAAGGCTCTGGCGGCGTTCCTGTTCGACGACGACCAGGCCATGGTGCGCATCGACATGTCGGAATACATGGAGAAGCACTCCGTGAGCCGGCTGATCGGCGCGCCGCCGGGCTATGTCGGCTACGACGAGGGCGGCGCCCTGACCGAGGCGGTGCGGCGGCGACCCTACCAGGTCGTGCTGTTCGACGAGGTCGAGAAGGCGCACCCGGACGTCTTCAACGTGCTGCTGCAGGTACTGGACGATGGACGGTTGACCGACGGCCAGGGCCGGACAGTCGACTTCACCAACGTGCTGATCGTGCTGACCAGCAACCTCGGCAGCGAGCATCTGGCGGCGCTCAAGGACGGCCAGCCGGCCGAACTGGCGCGCAGCAAGGTGATGGAGGAGGTGCGCCGCGCCTTCCGGCCGGAGTTCCTCAACCGCCTCGACGAGGTTCTGCTGTTCAACCGGCTGAGCCGCGCCGATATGGGCGACATCGTGGAGATCCAGCTGGGCCGCCTGCGCAAGCTGCTCGAGTCGCGCAAGCTGACCTTGGACGTGGATGCGGCAGCGCTGAACTGGCTCGCCAACGAGGGCTACGATCCGATCTACGGCGCCAGGCCGTTGAAGCGGGTCATCCAGCGCAGCCTGCAGAATCCGCTCGCCCAGCTGATTCTCGAGGGCGAGGTGCACGACGGTGACTCGGTGAAGGTCACCGTCCAGAACGGTGAGCTCAGCGTCGCCGGCCGCATCGTGGGCGTCGGCGACGTGGGCACGCTCGCGGCCGAGTAAGATCGACATGTCAGCGGGCCAGCGGGAAGGCTGGCCCGACCCGAACGTCCCGCCGGACCCAAATCCGGCGGGACGTTTTGTTTTTGGTGTCTTGGCAGTTAAGGACAGGGTTACTGCCACGATTCACTGGTGGCCGAAAATTCATCGTTCATTTCAAATGGTTGCTAGCTTTTTCACCACAATTTTGTCACCATATGGCAACCTTCTTTGGCCCCGTCGCTGGTTTGCGTTTCAGACTTTGTATGGGAAGCTTCACAAAGGTGGTCGGCGCTTTCGTCAGCCTCACTTCAGTTAGTGTCTTTCCCAGGCCGCCGGGGGAGATGTCGCGTCGTCAATCGTGTTTTGGGGACCTCGACCATGAGTAACTTTGCCAAGGCCGGTGCCATTGCGCTGGTCGCATCCACCCTCGCGACCACAGGCTGGGTCTCCGGGGCGGAGGCCCAAGGGCAGCCCCGGCCGGGCACGCCCGAGCCCCGACCGGGGGAAAGCTACGAGCCGATCGGCATCCGTGTCGGGGGCTTTCGGTTGTTCCCCGTGCTGGAGGTGGTCGAGCAGTACAACAACAACATCTTCGCGTCCGAAAAGGGCAAGAAGGACGACTTCATTACGCTTGTGAATCCGTCGGTGGAGCTGCGGTCCGACTGGAACAATCACATGCTGAACTTCTTCGCGTCGGCGGGGTTCGGCCTCTATGCCGGCCACAGCACAGAGAACTTCACGGATGGTCGCGTCGGCTTCAACGGGCGTCTCGATATTCAGCGCGATTGGAACGTCTATGGTGGTTTCTCGTTCAGCCACCTGCACGAGGACCGCGCGGACGCCAACGCGCAGCCGTTCGCCAAGCTCAATGAGTTCAACCAGCTTTCGGCCAACGTTGGTTACTACCAGAAGTTCAATCGTTTCAGCGTGAAGCTCGACGGCACCTACGACGACTTCACGTACACGAACAATCCGGGTGCCGTCCCCGGCACGATCGGCAACCGCGACCGCAACCGCTCGCAATTCACCGAATCCTTGCGGCTTGGTTACGAGTTCATCGACCGATACCAGTTCTGGGTCCAGGGCGGCCTCAACCAGCGCGTCTACGATCGCAAGGTCGACAGCGGTGGGTTCCGCCGCGGTTCGAAGGGCTACGAAGTGCTCGGCGGCGCCACCGTCGACTTCGGCGGCATCACCCAGGTGGAACTTTACGGTGGCTACCGTGACCAGAACTATGACGATTCACGGTTCGGCCACGTCCGCGGTCCGACCTTCGGATTGACGGGATACTGGAATCCCCTGGTGCAACTGGTGGTCCGGCCGTACGTGAAGCGGACGATCGAGGAGACCGTCTTCACGGACTATATCAGCTACTGGTCGACGGTCTTCGGCGTCAACGTGGAATACAACTGGCGGCCCAACGTCAAGGTGACCGGCGCCTTCAGCTACGCCATGAACGACTACAAGAAGACCAAGAGCGCGGTGAACATCCCCAGCCGCAACGATGACATCATCACTTTCGAGATCGGCTTCCGGTACCTGCCGACGGAGAATTTCTTCATCGGACCAAGCTACCAGTTCGCCACGCGCAACTCGAACCTTCCCGGGACGGACTTCAGCCGACACCTGATCTCGCTGCGCCTGGGCGCACAGCTGTAGGGGTTGTGACCACGGGAATGTTGTAGACCGGGCGTTGTTGCGGTACCGAAGCTTGCCGCGCAATAAGGCGACGGCAGGCCGTTCATAGAGGCGGTTGTCGACGGCTCCGGCAGCATGAACGTGGTCAATGCTCGGCTGGTTCAACAGATCACGCAGCCGTCCCGCAGCACGGGTTCCGAATGGGACCCGGCTTTACGCGGTGGGTGATATCCATGGCCGCGACGATCTGCTTGACCAGTTGCTGCAGGCGATCTGGCGCGACGCCGAATCGGCGTCCGACGATACGCGACGCGTCCTGCTCTATCTTGGTGACTATGTCGATCGGGGGCTGGGATCGCGGCAGGTGATCGAACGGCTGCTGCATCGGCCGCTCGAGGGCTTCGAGGCCATTCATCTGCTGGGCAATCACGAAGAGGCATTCCTCGGCTTTCTGGAGGGGACGCCGATTGCCTTTGACTGGTTCAAGTATGGCGGGCTGGAAACCCTGTATTCCTACGACGTACCCATCCCGCGCCGGCCGTCCACCCCGGCTGACATGGATGCCCTTCGGCGCCAGGCCGTCGCGGCGGTGCCGGCTACCCATGTCGCTTTCCTGCGCGACTGCAGGCTCATGCATGTCGAAGGCGACTATGCCTTCGTGCATGCCGGCGTCAGGCCCGGCGTGGCGCTGGAGCGGCAGGAGGCCGACGACCTGCTGTGGATCCGCGACGCGTTCCTCTCCTCGCGCGCCGATCACGGCAAGGTCGTCGTGCATGGCCACACGATCTGCGAAAGGCCGGAAATTCGTCCAAATCGGATCAACATTGATACCGGTGCCTATGCCAGCGGACGCCTGACTTGCCTGATTCTGGAAGGGGCCGAGCGGCGCTTCCTGCACACCTGAAAGTGAAACCCGCGCCGGTTTGGTGTCGATCATGCCTTGTGAAGCGGGGCCTTCGCCGGTAACTCAAGCAGGCTCCGGCGGGGAGATGCCGGGCAGGGCTCCACACGGCGAAAAGTTAGCGCGCGCTCACGTTATCCTCTTTTCAGGACGCCGGCATTCGCGCACTATGATCGCGGCGTCGGATGGGGGGCCCGGAAGACGCGGCGCCGGGCGGTGTTGTGTCCGTGCCGTCGGTCCAGGGAGTAGGTCGGGACATGGGGACGAACAGCCGGGTCGTGTGGTCGGAGGGCATGTTTCTCCGGCCGCAGCACTTTCAGCAGCAGACGCGGCATGTCGACCGCATCATGCACCAGCGGGTGTCCGCAGTTCGGTCATTTGGCTGGGGCATCACTGAATTCCAGATCGACAAGGCCGCGCTGAATATCGGTAAGTTCGCACTAGCGTCCGCCACCGGGGTGCTGGACGACGGGACGCCGTTTGCCATTCCCGACGACGTGCCCCCGCCGATACCGATCGACGTCCCGGAACTAACCCGGAACCAGCGGGTCTGTATCATTCTGCCGCTGGCGCGGGCCGGCATGCCGGACACGGTCCAGGGCGATCGCGACGACGTGGCCGCGCGCTATGCGGCCGGCGACTACGATGCGACGGACTCGATTGTCGGCAGCGATGTCGTGGCGCCGGTCAGCATCGGGCAGTTGCGGCTGCGGTTCGCCATCGAAGGGTTCGGTGACCTCGGCGGGTTCGCGGCGTTGCCGATCGCCCGCATTGTCGAGGTCCGCGGCGACAGCAAGCAGGTCATTATCGACGATCAATATATTCCGCCCTGCCTCGCGATTTCGGCATCACAGCCCTTGAGCTCGTTCGCCGTGGAATTGCATGGCCTGCTGCACAATCGGGCCGAGGCGATTGCGGCGCGACTGGCGCAACCCAGCATGCGCGGGGCCATGGAAATGGCGAACCTGCTGCTGCTGCAGATCACCAACAAGTACGCGCCGCTGGCGGCGCATATTGCCCAGACGCCAACACCGCACCCGCAGGACTGGTACGGACTGCTGGTCCAGATGGCGGGGGAGCTGGCGACCTTTACATCGCAGCGGCGCCGGCCAGCGGAGTTCCCGATCTACAAGCACGACGACCTTCAGAAGGTCTACGAACCGGTGATCGCGGCCCTGCGGCAGGCGCTGTCGGCGGTGCTGGAGCAGGGCGCGGTCCAGATCCCGCTGCAGGAGCGCCGTTATGGCGTGCATGTCGGCGTCATCCAGGACAAGACCCTGCTGCGGACCGCCCCCTTCATCCTGGCGGTGCGATCGGAAGTCTCGCCGGATGCCCTGCGCCGGACCTTCCCGGCCAGCGTCAAGATCGGCCCCGTCGAACAGATCGTTCAGCTCGTGAACGTGGCTTTGCCCGGCATCAAGCTGTCGGCATTGCCCGTGGCGCCACCGCAGCTGCCGTTCAACGCCAGCACGGTCTATTTCGACCTCGACCGTTCGAGCGAGTTCTTCCGAGCTCTGGCCAACGCCGGCGGTATCGCCATTCACGTCGGCGGCGAATGGCCCAAACTACAGATGGAACTCTGGGCCATCAGGCAGCAGACCTGACGGCGGGAGGCGTACATGGCCGGTAACCCCAACGATCCGTTCGGCGACAGCGGCGGCGAGAACCGGACTGTCGTGCGTCCCGGCGCCGGCCGGCCGCAGCCCGTCCAGGCGCCGCCACCGCCAGTCGGCCAACCAGCCTATCCAGCCGGGCCGCAGCAGCCTCCGTCGGGCTTCGATTCGCCGCCGGCCTATCAGGCACCGCCGCAGCCGCAACAGCAGCAGCAAGGAGGGGCCTTCGCGGGGCCTAACCAGCAAGGCCGACTGGCCGCTGTTGCGGCGGGTCGTCCGGGTGGCTCGGCGTTCGACGTTGCCGACCTGGCGCGGGGCACCGGCTCGCCGTTGGCTGCAGCGGCTGTCCCGTTGCTGGGGCTATCGGCGCGGTTGCGCGCGATGACCGGCCAGGTCGATGTCAACGCCGTGCGCGAGAGCGTCTATCAGGAGCTGCACGGTTTCGCCAAAGCGGGTCGCGAAGGCGGCGTCCAGCCGGAGCTTCTGCGCGCCTCGCACTACGCCGTGGCCGCCACGATCGACGACGTGGTGATGAACACGCCCTGGGGTGCGCACAGCGGCTGGAACAAGCGCACCATGGTCAGCGCCTTTCACGGTGACGTGGAGGGCGGCGAGCGGTTCTACGCCTATCTCGAGCGCATGACGCAGGCGCCGACGGTCAACAGGCCGGCGCTGCAGATCATGTACGACTGCATGTCGCTGGGCTTCCTGGGACGCTACCGCCTGCGCGCGCGGGGTCCGGCGGAGCACGACCAGGTCCGCGAGAAAGTATGGCAGATCCTGCGCAACCTCGCGGGCCCGCTGGAGCGCGAGCTGTCGCCGGATTGGCGTGGGGTCGACGCGCCGGCCAAGCTGAGCAACCGCGCCATTCCCGCCTGGCTGGTCGCCGCGATCGCCGCGCTGCTTGCATTTCTGATTTTCGGTGCGCTGCTGATCGCGCTTTCGGTGCGCGCCGATGCCACGGATGGCCCGTTCTCGCGCCTGCTCAAGACAACGGAGGTCAAGCTCCCGCTGTCGCCCAACCAGCCGCCGCCACCACCGCCGCCGCCGCCCGACACCCGCGTCACCCATTTCCGGACGCTGCTGAAGCCGGAGATCGACGCCGGCAAGCTCTCGGTCGACCAGCAAGGGCCGGCGCTGCGCATCACCATCAATTTCAAGGACATGTTCCCGTCCGGCGAGGCGTCGCTGCGCCCTGAGCTGCAGGCCCTGCTGACCCGCATCGGGCAGGAGCTGAAGACACCGGAAGGCAGGGGCAATGTCGAGGTCATCGGTCACACCGACAATGACCCGATCAGGACAGCCCGCTTCCAGAGCAACATGGCGCTGTCACAGGCACGCGCCAACAACGCCGCCGATGCGATGATTGCGCAATCGGGCAGCCCCGAGCGCTACACGAAGATCGGCAAGGCGGACACAGTTCCGATTGCCGACAACGCCACGGCGGAAGGCAAGGCCAAGAATCGTCGCATCGAGATCCGTCTGATCCGGCCCGAGTAATATCGGCGCGTCGGCAGGCACGCAGGGAACGAGTCACATGAAGCGCGTTGGGCAGGCACTCCTCAGCCCATGGTTCCTGTATCCGTTGGGAGCCGTGCTGCTGTCGTTGTTGATCTGGTTTGCTTTCCCGTTCATTGCCTTTGGCGGCTTCGAACCGTTCGACAGCATCTGGGTTCGCATCGGCCTGATCGTTTTCTTCGTCCTGCTGTTCGCCTTGCTGCTGTTCCTGCATTGGCGCAAAGGGCGCAAGGCTGACAAAGACCTTGTCGACGGCATCGCCGTCGCGACCGTCGATCCGACGGGCGAGGCGATTTCCGCCGAGCGTCAGCAGGTCGACGAAAAGCTCAAGACGGCACTGACCGATCTCAAGCAGACGCTCGGCAAGGGCGGCCAGACGCTGTACCAGCTGCCGTGGTACGCCATCATCGGCCCGCCGGGCGCCGGCAAGACGACCGCTCTGTTCAATTCGGGTCTGAGATTCCCGCTGGCCGAGCGTCACGGGGCCGACCCGCTCAAGGGCGTCGGTGGCACGCGCAACTGCGACTGGTGGTTCACCGAAAAGGCCGTGATCCTGGACACCGCGGGCCGTTGGACGACCCAGGACAGCGATGCCAAGGTCGACCAGGCGGCCTGGACCAACTTCCTCGGTATGCTCAAGCGGACCCGCGAGCGCCAGCCGCTGAACGGTATCTTCGTGGTCTTCGGCGTTCCCGACCTGCTCGGCAAGTCGCGTGAAGACCGCGTCGCCGACGCTCGCGCTGTGCGCACGCGGCTGCTGGAGCTGCAGGCTGCGTTCGGGTTGACCCTGCCGATCTACGTCGTGCTCACCAAGCTCGACATGATCGCGGGATTCGTCGAGTTCTTCGATGATCTCGACCGCGAGGGCCGCGAGCAGGTGCTGGGCCTGACGTTCCCGCTGGGGACCGGCAACAAGGACGACCTTCCCCAAACACGCTTTTCCGGGCTGTTCGACCGCCTGATCGAGCGGCAGCGTTCGCGCCTTCTGGATCGCCTGCAGGGCGAGCGCGACCTGGGCCGGCGCACGCTGATCTACGGGTTCCCGTCCCAGTTTGCGTCGCTGGGCCGTGTCATCGACGAGCTTCTGGCCGAGACGTTCAACGATTCGCGGTTTGCCAGCCGCCTGTCGCTGCGCGGCGTCTATTTCACCTCGGCCACGCAGCAGGGCAGCCCGATCGACCGGCTGATGGACGCCATCTCCGGCAAGTTCGGCATTCAGCGCCAGATGCTGCCGCCGCAGGTCGGGCAAGGCCGCGGCTTCTTCCTGCGTCGGCTGTTTGACGATGTCGTCTTCAACGAAGCGGGCCTGGTCGGCACGAATCCCAAGGTCGAACGCCGTCGTGCGCTCATCCGCTATGCCGCGTTCGCCGTCACCGGTCTGTTTTTCCTCACCGCGGTCGGACTGTGGACGTGGAGCTACTTCGACAACCGCGCGCTGATCACCAAGGTCGAGGACGAACTGCGCCGCCTGGAGCCGCAGATCGCCGCAGCGGAAGCCCAGCGCGCCGCCATGCGCGACGCCAAGGACTTCGACCCGCGCAAGCACCTGCAGCTGCTCAACGACCTGCGCGCCCTGCCGACGGGCTACGAATCGCAGCAGGCCGGCAAACGCGAAGCCGCGGGCTTCGGCCTGGGACAGGGCGATCGCCTGGCGCTGCAGACGACCGAACTCTACAAGCGCGGCCTGAGATCGCTGCTGCTGCCGCAGATCCTGGTCCATGCGCAGACCAGGATGGCCGAGATCATCAACAAGCCCCGGCCGCCGGCGACGGAAGAAGGGGCGGTCAACGAGTATCTGTTCGATGCCCTGAAGGCCTACCTGTTGTTGGGCAGCGAGAACGGGCGCTTCAACCGCTCCTACAAGACGTTCATCGCCGACTGGTACAAGAGCGACCTTGCCAACACACCGACCTATACGGCCGGCGAGGCAGCGGCGCTGTCGACCCACATAGCGGCCCTGGTGGAGGACCCGACCTGGGATCAGATCACCCTTGACGAAGGCCTGATCGGCCGCGTGCGTCAGCGGATCGCGGCGCTGACGGTGTCGTCGCGTGCGCTGCGGCGCCTGGAGACGGACGAAACGCTGCGCAACCGCCCGGTCTGGCGCATCATCGACAATGTCGGTGCGCAGCGCTCCGTCGCCGAGGAGGTTCTCATTCGGCGCAGCGGTCAGCCACTGTCGACGGACGGTATTCCCTATCTCTATACGCGCCGAGGCTACTACGAATTCTTCGTCAATCTCGTGGGGCCGGCGGCCGCCTCAGCCAACACCGACGCCTGGGTGTTGCGCCACAGCACCTTGACGGGCGCGCCAGCGGTCAATCAGGTCGTGAACCAGACCGTCAAGGACTACATGGAGCGCTACATCAACTACTACAAGGCGGTGATCGAAGACGTTCGGGTGGTGCGACTGAACGATCTCGAGCAGGGCGCCGATGTTCTGAACAAGCTCTCCAGTGCCGATTCGCCGCTGCGTAACCTCTACGAGGCCGTGGCGCGCGAAACCCGCCTGTCCCAGACGCAGAAGGTCGATCCGGCGATCCTGGCTTTGCGCGGCAACGTTCTGCAGCGGCTGCTGCGCGGCATTCAGGACACCGCCGAATGGATTCTCCAGGGGCAGCGCATTCTCGGTGACGGCAGCCTGCCGGGTCAGAGCGTCGATCGCGAGTTCGAGGCCGTGCATCGGTTCGTCGGGCCGGAAGGCGCGCCGACCTCGCCGCTGACCGCATTCCTGGAGAACTTCAAGACGCTAGCCAACAGGATGAGCGATGCACGTCAGCCCGGCAACCCGGGCGGCAGCGCCGCGGTCAGCCAGCTGGCGCGGCAGATCGCCG
This sequence comes from Vineibacter sp., assembly GCA_035279205.1. GTDB lineage: Bacteria > Pseudomonadota > Alphaproteobacteria > Reyranellales > Reyranellaceae > Vineibacter. The sequence goes on along the minus strand of DATEIF010000708.1, from coordinate 9,513 downwards.
ATCGCGCCGGACAGTTTCCGCGGCCGGTGCCGGAGATCGCCCGGACCATCGCGTCCGATGCCGGCAACCTCGGAACGAAGGCGACGCGCGAGCAGATGGCGGCCGAGTGGGACAGCCAGATCTTCGGCTTCTGCCAGCGCAATATCATCAACGCCTTCCCCATCAGTCAGGGCGCTCCGGCGGCACGTGATGCGACCAGCGACGACTTTACGGCGATGTTCGCCAAGGGCGGCCGGATCGACAAGTTCGTCCAGCAATACCTGCAGGTGTATCTGGATACCGGCGCCAACCCGTGGCGTTGGAAGCCGGAGACGCAGAGCCTGAATTTCAATCCGAATGTGCCGGTGGTGCTGCAGGCCGCGGCCGAGATCCAGGATTCGTTCTTCGGGCCCGGCGGCGCGGCACTGGGTGTCATCTTCACCATGCGGCCGCTCGAGGGCACGGCCAAGGGCGCGAAGCTGGAAATCGCCGGCGACATCATGACGCTCGATCAGCCGGACACCGCGAAGAATTTCACCTGGCCGGCGGGAGCCGGACGCGGTGCCCGGGTCGCCAGCGACTTCAACGACCAGACGTTCGACGGCTTCTGGGCCTTCATGCGCATGATGAACGCATCGAGCCCCACCGGAACCGGCCCCGACTGGCGCCTGCGGCTGGCGAACGGGGTTTCGGTGAGACTGGAGTTCCAGAAGGCCAAGAACCCAATGACCGCACGGCAGCTGCTGAGCTCGGGGAAATTTCGGTGCGTGAACTTCCTGCAGCAGTGAACGCCCTGGATGCAGGCGGCGCCGGTGCGGCATCGATGGTGTCGACACCGGGTCGGGTGGGCTTTTTCGGCAAGCTTCCGGGGCGGGGCGACTTCGTCCGACGTGATCTGCCCAATACGTTCGTCGATACCTGGGATCGATGGCTGCAGCACGGTATCGCGGCGAGCCGCAACACGCTGGGCGATGGATGGCTGGATTCCTGGTTGTGTGCGCCGATCTGGCGTTTCGCCCTGCCGCCCGGCACGTGCGGGCCTGACGCGTGGGCCGGTGTCATGATGCCAAGCGTCGATCGCGCCGGCCGTTACTTCCCGCTGACACTGGCGACGTCGGTCGGCACGCCGGCGGCGGCCGTGCTGGCGGGCGACTGGATCGCCGCCGTGGAAGCCGTCGCTCTGTCGGCCCTGGACGAAGGTGCTGATTTCGAGCGCTTCGCCGATGCTGTCGGGCAGCTGCCGGTCTGTCCGCCGGTCTCCGCCGAGACCTGGGCCGGCGGATGGCGTGTCCGCGGTGCTGGCGGTGATCCCGCTTCGGGCCTGGTCCAGGCTCTTGCCATTGCCGGTGCCGTGGGGCTGGGCGGGCAGTGCATCTTTGCGACACAGGGCGGCGGACGTGTTGCGGCGACAGCCTGGGTGCTGCCGCAGTTGCCCGCGCCGCAGTTGTTCGTGGGCCTGATCGATGATCTCGTCTCCAACCCTGCGCCTGCGCCCGGCGTGACAGGTGGCCCGGGAGCGCCGGCGTGGCTTACGCCCTCGGATCCCGTGGCTCCGGCGGAAGACGGCCGTCCGGTCGGCGCCGCCACGTTGTTCGAAGGCGATTTCGGATCTGACGAAGCGCCCCGATTGTCGGGCGAGCCGCCGGGCGGCGCCTTCGATCAGATGTTTGATGAGGCGCCGCCGTTGGCTGCCGCACAGCAAGCAGAGACCTTCAGTGGCTACGTTGAAACACCTGGCACGGACATGACAGACCAGCCGCCGGTCGATGTCGATCGATATGCCGAGGCCCCGCCAGCGCCTGAGGGGCAGATGACACTGTCGCCCAAAGACCTGTTTGGTGATACGCAGGACGACGTTCCGCAGGCGCCGGGGGGTGACCTCTTCGGTCCCAAGGAAGGCAAGGACTCGTCGTCATGAGTGACGATCCGACCAGCGTGCCGACTCAGCGCGGGCCACTTCATTCGCTGGCCCTGCAGGCCGCCGCTTCCAGCGAGCCCGGAGGGTTCCGCCTGCATGGAGTCGGCGCCACCCATCAGGGCATGGTCCGCAAGCACAACGAAGACAACCTGCTGCTGCGGCCCGAGGCGGGACTATGGATGGTGGCCGACGGCGTGGGTGGAGCTCAGGCCGGTGACTGGGCCAGCGCACAGATCGTCGAGGCCTTGCAGGACATGCCTGTGCCCGCGGCAGCACCCGAGTTTCTTGCCAACGCCGTGGCTCGGCTCGAAGCCGCCAACCTGCGCATGGTGACCCGCGCCGCCGAGCGCGGCGGCGGCATGACGGCCAGCACGGTGGTGTTGTTGCTGGCCCGTGGCGTGCACTACACCTGCCTGTGGGCCGGTGACAGCCGTTGCTATTTGCTGCGCGACGGCGTTATGACCCAGATCACGCATGACCATAGCGAGGTGCAGGAGCTCATCGATGCCGGTGCACTATCGCCGGAGGAGGCGGAGCGCTACCCGCGATCGAACGTGATCACGCGTGCTCTGGGTGTTGCACCGCGTGTGCAGCTCGATCGCGTTGCCGGCCGCCTGCAGGCGGGCGATCGTTTTCTGTTGTGCACTGACGGGCTGTCGCGGATGGTCAGCGACGCGGAGATCGCCGCGCTGCTGACGGAGTCCGATATCGCCGCGGTACCGAGCTCGCTGATCGCCGCCGCCCTGTCGGCCGGCGGACATGATAATGTGACGGTCATGGTCGTGACCTGCGAGGCCAACGGCGCCGAGGCGATGGCGCCGGGCGCGCCGTGGGTGACAGGGGCCGGTGATGTCCGATAACTCCGATGCAACCGTCGTAGGGCCGTCGTCGTCCGGTGGTACGCCGACGGGTAGTGCCACGACGTCGAGCGCGAGCGCGGACGCGATCTGGGAAGCGGCCACCGCCGACGGGCCGAGCAGCAATCCACTACCGGAGACGGAAGTGGCGGGGATACAGCCGGCGCCGCCGCCGCAGGCTCCCATGCCATCGCCCGGGCCGGGCGGGCCCTTGGCCCCCGGCGTGGTGCTCAGCAGCACGTTCGAGATCGAGCATCTGGTGGCGCGCGGCGGGATGGGCGAGGTCTACCGCGCCCGCCACCGCATTACCGGTGATCCGATCGCCATCAAGACCATTCGTCCGGAACTGGCGGGCGACGAGAAGATCGCCGAGCTGTTCAAGCGCGAGGCGCAGGCGCTGCGCAACATCCGCCATCCCGCGATCGTTTCCTATGAAGGCGTGTTCGACGACGGCACGGGCGCGCTCTACATCGCGATGGAGTATGTCGACGGGCCGTCCCTGTCGCGGCTGATGCAGAACGGCCCGTTGCCGGAAGCCGATGTCCGCCGGTTGCGCGACCGGGTCGCCGACGGCCTGGCGGCAGCACATGCCCAGGGCGTGATCCATCGCGATCTGTCGCCCGACAACGTCATCCTGCCGGGTGGTCGCATCGATGCTGCCAAGCTGATCGATTTCGGCATTGCCAAGCAGACCGAGAGTTCCAAGGCGACGGTGATCGGCAACGATTTTGCCGGCAAATATTCCTACGCCGCCCCCGAGCAGCTCGGCCTGCAGGGCGGTGAGGTCGGGCCGCGGGCCGACGTCTACAGCCTGGGCCTGGTACTGGCGGCCGCCGCCATCGGCACGCCGCTGGACATGGGCAATGCCCTGCCGACCGCGGTTCAGGCCCGCATGCGGGTTCCCGATCTCGCCCGCGTGCCGGATGGCTTGCGCGGCGAGATCTCCGGCATGCTGCAGCCCAATCCGTCGGACCGGCCGCAGAGCATGGCCGACCTGGTCGGGCGGACCGGTGCGACGCAGGTAAATGCGAAGTCGGCGCGCGGGGCATCGTCGGGCGCACGCAGCGGGGCCGGACCGTTGATTGCCGGCATTGCCGTCGCCGTGTTGGTGCTGGTGGGCGGCGCGGGTTTCCTGCTGAAGGATCGACTGTTCCCACCGGACCCGACGCCGCAGGTCGCCGGCACGCCGACCTCACCGGGCATCACCAGCCCGCCGTCGACACCGCCCACGACATCGCCCACCGCGACGCCGACGCCGACATCGCCGCCACCGACATCGACGCCGCCCGCCACGTCGACGACGCCACCGCCCGGACCGACGTCGCCGCCGTCGACGAGCACACCGCCGACAAGCCCGCAGCCGGATGCGACGGCGGCCACCACGAAGCCTGACAACACGGCGACAACGGCACCCACGCCGCCGACGTCACCACCGGCGGCTACCACCACACCGCCGACGACCACGGCGACGGTGGTTCCATCGCAGCCTGACGCCACGTCGATTCGCAACCGGCTGGATGCGCTGATCTCGCGGTTCGATTGTGCCGACCTTGCCGCCCGGGTCGATTCCGAGCTCACGGTGCGGCTGCAAGGCTACGTCGAGTCCGACGGGGATCGCACGGAGCTGCTGGCCGCCGCGCGCAGCATCGACGGGGTCCGGCGTGTCGATGCCGGCGTCACCGTGCAACCCTGGCCGTTGTGTGAGCTGGTTCGGGTGGCCGCGGGGTCGACCTCGCCCGATTTCCGGGTGGTGCCGAACAAGCTCGACCGGCCATACAAGATCCGGGCCGACCGCGTCATGTTTCAGGTGTTCCCGCCGGCGGGGCGGCGCGGCGTGTTGAATGTCGTGTTCCTGAACTCCGACCGCACGGCGTGGCACTACGAGCCGTGGTCGAAGATCCGCGTGCGGCCGGGCCAGACGGAGACGTTCGGCGACAAGCTCTCCATCACGCTGGCACCACCGGCCGGCAAGATGGCGATCATCGCCGTGATCACCAACGAACCGCTGTTTGCCACGGCGCAGCCTGAAGAGCAGCCGACCAAGGACTATCTGGTGGCGTTGAAGCTGGCATTGGCCCGCCACCCCGACGCCGTGGTCAGCTACGTCGCCTTCGACACCGTCGACTAACGCTGCCATTCCGGAACGGTTTTGAACCGAATCTGGCAGTAAATCGCCTTGCCGGCGCCTGCCCATGTGCCAGACTCTATGTGTGGAGCATTCGCTCATTTTTGTTAAGATAGGTGAATAACGCATTCAAATGAGTTATTGTTTTGTGTCTTGAGTAGTTGATGTTGAGGATGCAATGGGGGCGGTCCGGGGGCGTACCGCGAGCGTGCTGCAGTATACGGCGCGGCTGGCGGTCGCAGGCGCTGCGCTGACGGCTGCCGGCGGGACGGCTGCCGTCGCCCAGGCGCCGGTGCTCCAGGCGCCGCCACCACAGCTCCGGCCTGCGCCGCAACCGCCGGCTGACGTCGGCCCCGGCACGATCCCGGCGGCACCGGCTGGCACGACCGCAGCGCCACCGGGGGCGGATCAGGTGTTCCTGACGCCGGTCGCGATCGATGTCGAAGGGGCCACGGTCTATCCGCCGGCCGTCATCGCGGCGCTGACCCAACCGCTGATCGGCAAGCGCATCGCGGCGACCGAGATCTTTGCGTTGGCGAAGGAGCTGGAGCGCAGGTATCGCGAGGACGGCTACTTCCTGACGTCGGTGGCCGTGCCGGCCCAGCGCATTACCGACGGCCGGGTCAAGCTGCGTGTGATCGAAGGGTATGTGTCCAGCGTGGTGGTTGAGGGTGACATCGGCGATGCGTCGAAGCAGGCGCGGCGGTTCTTGGAGAAACTCGTCGACCGCAAGCCGGTGAACCTTCGCGACATGGAGCGCTATTTGCTTCTGACCGAAGACATCCCTGGCGTTTCTGTGCGGGCCGTCCTGCGGCCGGGCAAGGAACCCAGCTCGTCGGAGCTTGTGGTGCAGCTCAAGCGCCAGGCCGTGGACCTCTTTGTTCAGGCCGACAACAGGGGCTTCAAGCATACCGGTCCGCGCCAGGTGACCACCGTGGTGGGGGCGAACTCGTTCACCGGGTTGGCCGAACGCCTGGAGGCAACCTTCTTCACCACGCTCAGCCGGGAGCAGAACTTCGGCCAGGTGGCGTGGTCGAACTTCATCGGCTCGGAGGGTTTTCGAGTCCGCGCCTATTTCGGCCGCGGCTACATCATGCCGGGCGGCCCGCTGAAGGCGACCGAGTACGACGGCTTGATCACCATCGGCGGCGTCTCGGGACAGTACCCCGTCGTGCGCTCGCGGCAATTCAACGTCAACGTCAACGGTGGGCTCGACTACTATCGCTCCGATGTCGAGGTGGTCGGCAATACGCTGCTGAACCGGACCAACCTGCGCATCGCACGCATCGGTGCCGACGCCAGCTACCGCGACGACTGGAACGGCGTCACCTTCGGCAATATCCGCCTCTCGAAGGGGCTTACCGGCTTCGGCGCGTCCAAGAAGGGCGACCTGCTGCTGAACCGGCTGGGATCGGAGCCCGGTTTCCGCAAGATCAACGGCGAGGTCTCGCGGCTGCAGGCCGTTTACGCCAACGAGGATATCGCCCTCAATCTGTTCGGCACGATCGCCGGCCAGTACACAACCGACACCCTGCCGGCCAACGAGAAGTTTTTCGTTGGCGCCGACCGGCTGGGCCGCGGCTATTACGCCGGCCAGGTCACCGGCGACAAGGCCTTTGCGGGCAGCCTCGAGCTGCAACTGAATTTCGTCGTGCCGTACGAGGAGGCCGCCGGCGGCAGCGTGACGGCAGAGACCCGATCGCGCGGTACGCCCGTGCAGCTCTACGCCTTCTACGACCACGCCAAGGTCTGGAACAATGCGCAATTCGAGGTGCCCAGTCTTTATGCGCGCTCCTTCGGTGCCGGCGCCCGCATCAATGTCCTGGAAACGACGACCGTCGAGGTGGAAGGAACCCGCCGTCTCGACCTGGATGTCGACGGACCGAATGCGAAAAAGCTTGACCCGTGGAGCGTCTACCTGCGGTTGACCTCGCGGTTCTGACGACGCCGATCGGCGCGATCGATCGGCTGGTGTGGTAGAGTTGGCGTCTGGTGACAGTCGGTAGGGGGTGCGGGCGGACACCGGCGATCCGGTGTGCGCCCGGCGGAGGAGCACGTTGATGGCAAAGGGGGAAGCGCGCGGCAGTCGGGCGCGACGCGGGCGGTCTTTTGCGATCCAGCTTGATCGCGGGCCGGCCCGCCGTGGTCGCAGCGACCTGCTGACGGGCACCGCGTTGGCCTTTCTCGTCGGATGCGGGCTGTTCACTTTTGGTACACCCGCATCGGCGCAAGTCAGCGGCGTCACGGGTGGTACCGTTGTCGGTGGTTCGGCGACGATCGCCAACACGGCGCCGGGCCATGTGACGGTCACCCAGTCGACCACCCGTGGCGTCATCGACTGGCGCAGCTTCTCCGTCGGCGCCGGTGAGCGGGTCGACTTCCTGCAGCCCGGCGCCAGCTCGGTCACCCTCAACCGTGTCACGGGACCCGATCCCTCGGTCATCGCCGGCAGGCTCACCGCCACCGGTCAGCTTATCCTGGTGAATGGCGCCGGCGTCGTGTTCGCCAATGGGGCGCAGGTCAATGCCGCCGGGCTCATTGCCTCGACAGCCAACATCGTCGATCCGCAGCGTTTCATGCGCGACGGCACGATCGCCTTCGACCGGCCGTCGAGCGATCCCAATGCCAGCGTCGTCAACGCCGGCACCATCTCGGTGCGCGACGGCGGCCTGGTCGGGCTGGTCGGCAACACGGCGTCCAACAGCGGTACGATCAACGCGCGGCTGGGCCATGTGACGATCGGTGGCGCCGAGACGTTCACCGTCGATCTCGCTGGCGACGGCCTGATCAACTTCCAGCTCGGCAATCCGGTGTCGCGCCAGCCGGTCGACCCGCAGGGCAACAAGCGGCCGCTGGCGTCCAACACCGGCACCATCAATGCCGACGGCGGCGTGGTGACCCTGACGGCGCGCGCCGCGCGCGGCGTGGTCGACAACGTGGTCAACGCCGGCGGCACGATCAACGCGCGTGCCGTGCACAACGAAGGCGGCGTGGTCGTCTTCGGCGGCGACGAAGGCGCCACGGTCAACGTCACCGGAACAATCGACGTGTCGGGCGGTCCGAACCAGGCCGGCGGCCGGGTGATCGCTACTGCGGCGAAGGGCACGGTCAACGTCGCCGCGACGGCGAAGATCAACGCCTCGGGCGGTACTGGCGGCGGCACCGTCCTGATCGGCGGCGGCAAGCAGGGCCAAGGGCCGGTCGCCAACGCCAGGAACACGACCGTTGCGAAAGGCGCGACGATCACCGCCGACGCAACGGATAAGGGCAACGGCGGCACGGTCATCGTCTGGGCCGACAATGCCACCGTGTTCGGCGGCACGATTTCCGCCAAGGGCGGCGCGCAGGGCGGCGACGGCGGGTTTACAGAGGTCTCGGGAAAGGTCTTTCTCGATTTCAACGGCGTGGTCGATCTCCGGGCCAGCGGTGGCACCACAGGCACGCTGCTGCTGGACCCCAGCGACATCGTCATCGCCAGCGGCACCAATGACACCACCCAGACCGGCAATGTCATCACGGGCAAAAGCGACACGTCGATCCTTAACCTCGACGTGCTCATCGCGGCACTCAAGTTGGCGAACGTCACGGTGGATGCTGCCGGTGGCGGCGCCAACGGCAAAGGCTCGATCACTGTCGCCAACGCTGTTATCAGCACGTCGGGCAACAGCCTGACGCTGAATGCGCTGGCCGATATTACGCTGGGCGCCGACATCAATGTCGGCACGGGCACGCTAGCCCTCGTCAGCACCAAAGGTGCGCTCGTCGGCTCGGGTGGCGCCGTGACCGCCGGTGCGGTGACGTTGGCCATGGGCGGCGCGGTCGTCCTCGACAATGCCGGCAACAGTTTCGGGCAGATCAGCGGCACGAGCGGCGGCGCGATCACCGTGATCAACAATGGGGCACTGGTGGTCGGCAGCAACCTCACAGCCGGCAAGGACAGCGCGATATCGATCACGACCACAGGCGCGACATCGGACCTGACCATCACAGGAGCCCTATCCGGCACCGGTATCAATTTGACCGCAGGCGGCAAGCTTGCCGGCGCGGGTGCCATCAGCAGTGGCACGGGCAGCGTTGCGCTGACGGCAACAGGTGATGTCAGCCTCAGCGGCACGATCACCGCAACCGGCCTGACGGCAAAGTCCGGCGGTGATGTCACACTCAACAATACGGGCAACACGTTTGGCACGTTCCAGACGGCCGCCGCCGTCGCCGGCACGCTCACCGTCGTTCACAAAGGTGATCTGGCGTTGGGGGCAGTGCAGGCGGGCGGCAACATCAGCATCACGACGAACACCGGCGGCAACCTGACAGTCGGTGATGCGATCACGACGACGGCCGGCGTGACGCTGACGGCGGGCGGTGCCTTGACGGGCGCGGGCAAGATTTCGGGTACCGCGCTGTCGCTGTCATCCGGTGCGACAGGCGGCATCGCGCTCACAGGCGTCATCACCGGCACGTCGCTGGCCGTGGCATCCGCCGGCGTCGTGTCGCTGACGAACACCGCCAATGCCTTCAACACCTTCTCGACATCCAGCACCATCACCGGGGATATCGACGTGATCCATGGCGGTGCACTGACCCTCAACAAGGTTAATGCCGGCGCCAAAGCCACGTTCACGACAGGCACGGGC
>DATEIF010000707.1:0-2664 GCA_035279205.1 Vineibacter sp. | reverse complement strand
CCAGCTTCGCTGGGGAGGAAATTACTCGCCGAACACTTCCTTCGTATGCTCGCCGATCTTGGGGGCGCGGTTGCGGATCGGCGGACGCTTGCCGTCGAACTGCACGGGCAGCGCGATCAATCGAACATCGCGCTCCAGATTCGGCACCGCCTGCAACATGCCGATCGCCTCGGTCTGCGGCTCGGCCAGCATCTCCGGCAAGGAATTGATCGGCGTACAGGGGATGCCGGCGGCAGCGATGACCTTCAGCCAGTGGGCGCGCGGCTTGGTGCGCAGGATGCGCTCCATCTCCTGGACGATCTCGTCGCGGCGCTCGACCCGCTGACGGTTGGTTGCCAGGCCCGGGTCGCTGGCCCATTCCGGCTTGCCGATCACCGGGCAGAGCTTGCGGAACAGGGCATCGTTGCCGGCGGCGACAATGATGGGACCATCGGCGGTCTCGAGGCCTTCAAAGATCACGACACCGCGGCTGCCGGTCGGATGCCGCTCCGGCACCTCGCCGGTAGCGGCATAACCTGAATACGGGTTGGTCCACCAGCCGATCGCCGTCTCCAGCAGCGACGTATCGACTTTGCGGCCGCGCCCCGTGCGATGCCGCTCGGCAATCGCCGCCAGCACGCCGATGGCGGCCCACATGGCGCTGCCGTGGTCCAGCACCTGCGTGCCCATGCGCACGGGCGGACCGCCCGGCATGCCCGACATCATCATCATGCCGGAGAAGGCCTGCACGATCGGCTCGTAGCCCGGATCCAGCTTCTTGGGTCCCGTCGTGCCGTAGGCGTTGACCGAGCAATAGATCAGCCGCGGATTGCGCGCCATCAGTGCCTCGGCGCCCAGCCCCATGGCTTCCAGCGTCCCTGGACGCATGTTCTGCACCACGACGTCGGCCGTATCGATCAACCGAAGCACCTTCGCGACATCAGCCGGGTTCTTCAAATCGGCGGCCACCGACTTCTTGCTGAGGTTGACCGCGTTGAACGAGGAACTGGCATCCGGCGACAGCAGCTTGCCCCAGCCGCGCGCATCATCACCGCCGTTGGGTTTCTCGATCTTGATCACGTCGGCGCCAAGATGCGCCAGGATCTGGGCACAGAACGGTCCGGCAAGGTTCTGCGCCAATTCGACGACCTTGATGCCTTCCAACGGCAGCATGCGTTTCCTCCGTGTGCTGCGCGCAGCATGGCGTGATTCTTGGACCGGTGCCATGCAAGGGCGTGCAACGCAGCCTTTCGAGGCGACGCTCTATGGCAGTACGTAAAGCAGCAGGGCAGGCAGGCTGATGAAGGACACCACCGTGGTGATCACGATCATGCCGGCGACGTCGGCCGGCTCGCGCTTGTATTGCAGGGCGAAGAGGTAGTTGAAGATCGCCACCGGCATCGCCGACTGAATGATCAGCACGCCCCGCGCGGCACCCGTCAGTCCGAACGCCCACGCCACCGTCAGCCCGACCAAAAAGCCGCCCACCAGCCGCAGTGCCGACAACGCCGCCGCGCGGACAGGCCGTGTCACCTTCAGCGTCGCCAGCGACACGCCCAACGACAGCAGCATCAGCGGAATGAGCATGTTGCCCATGATTTCGGTCGAGCGGCTGAGCCAGACGGGCGGCTTGTGACCCAGCAGGATGAAGACGAAGGCGAGCGCGATGGCGTAGAGGATCGGCTGGCGCACCAGCTTGCCGATCGCGAAGCTGCCGGCGGCGATGTTGATGCCGACCGTGAACTGGCCGACCGCGCCCACCGCGAACCAGGCGATTCCCAGCGCCAATCCCTCGGCGCCGAAGGCGAGGAAGCACAGCGGCAGACCGACATTGCCGCCGTTAGGAAACATCAGCGCCGGCAGGTAGGAATGCGCCGGCAGCCCGACAACCCGCAGCACCGTCCAGCCCAACGCGCCCATGCTGACATAGCAAGCGAATGTCGCCGCCGCGAGCTGCCCGAGCGCCGAGGCCGATACCTCCAGCCGTGTCAGCGCGCTGAACACCAGGCAGGGCGCGGCGATCGCCGACACCAGTGCCGTGGTGATGCCAGGATCAAACGGCCGCTTGAGCAGACCCCAGATGTAGCCGACACCGGTGCATAGCAGTACCGGCGCGACGATCGAGAAGATTTGCGACAGCAGGTCGAATGACAGCACGGCGAACGCAATGGGTCAGGGATACGCGACGGACCATAGAGTTCGATGCGGACCCTGTCGACCGATGCCGGACGTGATGCCTAGGCTATGTCCAGGAAGTCACCGTGACGGCCCTTGCCGGTGGCGAAACGACCGGCACCGGCGGCGCCCTCCTTGGCATGCGCCTCCAGGCCATTCGCCCACTCGCGTCGCAACGCATCGCGAACGGACAGGCCATGGGTTTCATACGCGCTGCGACGATCGGCACGCACCGCGGCCTGCGGGAAGCGGGCGATGTCGCCGGCCATGGCTTCCGCCGCGGTGCGCGCGTCGCCGTCAGGGACAACCTTTTCACACAAGCCGATGCGGAGCGCCTCGTCGGCCGGCACCTTGCGCCCGGTCAGGATGATGTCGAGTGCCCTGCCCCGTCCGACGATACGCGGCAACCGCACCGTGCCGCCGTCGATCAGCGGCACGCCCCAGCGGCGGCAATAGACGCCCATGTAGGCGCTTCTCTCCATGACGCGCAGGTCGCACCACAGCGCGAGC
>DATEIF010000706.1:0-8267 GCA_035279205.1 Vineibacter sp. | reverse complement strand
CCGTAGTAGCTCGAGGTGTTGAGCAGGAAGGCAACGACCACCGCCTCGAATTCGGAAATCCGGTAACCCGCGAACGGCGGCACGTTGTAGACGAAGATCAGCAGCACCAGCGGCGGCACGGCACGGAAGACGTCGACATAGATGATCAGCGCGATGTTGAGCCAGCGCCGGTTCAACGCCGCCAGCACCGCGACGGCCAGGCCGCCCAGCGCACCGACCGGGATCACGACCAGGCACAGCAACAGGGTCATCCATAGGCCATCGAGCAGGAAGCCTGCCGTCTTGGCCATGATGTCGGTGTTGAAGAACAGCGCGATGATGTCGCTCATGGCGCGGCCCTCATCGCCGCCACGCGAATCGCGTTTCGATCCAGCGGCCGACCACGACCACGGGCAGGAACAGCGCGAGATAGGCGAGCGCGCCCAACGTCAGGGGTGAGGGGTTGGACGAGAAGGAGAGGCCGCTATAGGCCTGGTACAGGATCTCCTGCACCGCCACGACCTGGCCCAGCGCCGTGCCCTTGGTGATGGCGATGGTGCGGTTGGTGAGCGGCGGGATGGTGAGCCGGATCGCCTGTGGCAGGATCACGTAGAGCAGGGTCTGCAGGAAGCCCAGTCCGGTCGAGCGCGCAGCCTCCCACTGTCCCTTGGCGACGGACACCAGGCCGGCCCAGTAGATCTCTTCGGCGAACGCCGCCAGCACCAGCGACAGCGCCAGCCAGGTCGCACCCAATCCGGCGATATCCAAGCCCAGCGCCGGCAAGCCGTAGAAGAACAGCACGATCAGCACCAGCGGCGGCACCGAGCGCATCAGATCGACGAAGAAGATGATCAGCAGCCGCAGCGCCTCCGCCAGCCACGACAATGGCGCTGGTATCTTTTGCGAGAGGGTCGAGCGCAGCAGCGCCAGAAACAGTCCTAGGGCCAGGCCGGTGACGATGACAAACACGGCGAGATAGGTCGTGACCCACATGCCCGAGAGGATCTTGGGCAGGTATTCCCACATCACCTCGCCGTTGAAGAACGTGAAGAGGAAGCGGTCCATGGACTCAATCCTGTTTCGGATCGCGGGCGTCCACGCCCGCATCGGCGCGAAGCGCCGAACCGACGTGAGATCGCCCTTCACTTGCGCTTCGGGCGATTGCGGGCGTGGGCGCCCGCGGTCCCAAGACCATCATCGGTGTCCGTCGATGCGGGCGACGAAGGCGCGGGTGCGGGCCTGCTGCGGATCGCCGAAGATCTGCGCCGGCGGGCCTTGCTCGACGATCACGCCGCCTTCCATGAAGACGACGCGATCGGCGGCGGCGCGCGCGAACTGCAGCTCGTGGCTGACCACCAGCATGGTCATGCCGGCGTCGCGCAGGTCGCGCATCACCTGCAGCACGGAGCCCACCAGCTCGGGATCAAGCGCACTGGTCGGCTCGTCGAACAGCACGATCTTGGGTTCCAGCGCCAGCGCGCGCGCAATGGCGACGCGTTGCTGCTGGCCGCCGCTGAGCTCGCCCGGATAGGCATTGGCCTTCTCGGCAAGGCCAACGCGCTCCAAAGCCGTCCGGCCGATGTCGGCAGCTTCGGCCTTGGCTTTGCGCGAGGCCAGTCGCAGCGCCAAGGTCACGTTGCCCAGCGCCGTCATGTGCGGGTAGAGATTGAAGGACTGGAACACCATGCCGATGCGTCGGCGCACGGCATTGATGTCCACGCCCGGCGCCAGGATGTCGGTGCCATCGACATGGATGGCACCGCTGCTGGGCTCCTCCAGGCGATTGCAGCAGCGCAGGAACGTGCTCTTGCCCGAGCCGGACGGCCCGATGATGAACGCCAACTCCCGTTCATGCAGCCGGAAATCGATACCCTTCAGCACCTCGACGGTGCCGAAGCTCTTGCGCAGCCCGTGGACTTCGAGAATGGGCCGGTCGGTCGTCGCCATGGTCTTGAGAATCGGCCCGCGCTTCACCCGCACTGCGGTTTGTGTTCGGTCGGGTCGTAGCCTTCAGTACCGGGCACACCGTAGCCCTTGAAGACCGTAACGGCGGCCGATCCGGGCTCGGGCTTGATGCCAAACCACTTTTCGTGCAGCCGGGCGATGGTGCCGTCGAGCTTCAGGCACTCGAGCGCATTCTCGACCTGATTGCGACCGGCGACATCGTCCTTGCGGAAGGGGGCCGCCCACATCAGGCCTTCGTCGACCTTGGCACCGAGCTTCAGCATCGGGTTCTGCTTGGCGGCCCATGCCACCACCGTATTGCCGCCGAGGTTGGCATCGGCGCGGCCCGCCATCACCGCTTGCACAGAATCGGTCTGGGTCGGGAAGGCCAGGACTTCAAAGCCGTACTTGTCCTTGTTGAGGTCTGCCCACTTGTCATAGGCCGAGCCCTTGTTGACCGTGAGCTTCTTGCCCTTGAGGTCCTCGAGCTTGGTGATGTCGGGCGCGCTCTTCTTGAGCACCAGCTGGTAGTAGGTGTTGAGGTAACCCTCGGTGAACAGCAGGTTCTTGGCACGCTCGGGCGTTACGGTCGTGGGCGCTGCCAGCCAGTCGAAACGTCCCGCGTTGAGCGCCGGGATCAGGCCGGAAAATTCCTGAGCCACGATATTGATCGGCCGCTTCAGGCGCTTGGCGATCTCGTTGGCCAGATCGACATTGAAGCCTTCGACCTCGCCCGGCTTGCCGCCGACCTTGGGCATGGCGTGCGGCGCGAATGTGCCGTCGAGGCCGACGGTGATCGGCTTGTCGGCCTGCGCCAGCGCGGCACCAGCCGCGAACAGCAGGCCGGCGCCCGCCGCCACGGCGTGATGAATGAGTCGCATCATTGTTGAGTCCCCCTGATTTCCCGGGCCGGGAGCCAAGCACATCAACCGTGCCGGCTCAAGCCGCCCGGACCATGCGTGCACACGGCGTGCCATTCATCGCGGTTTTCGGCCGGACTGCAACGCGGCGAAGACGTCGACGATCCAGTCGACCACCGCACTGATGCGGCCCAGTCCATGCTGGTCCGGGTGAACCAGGAGCCAAACCTCGCGCGACAACGCTTCGGTGCGATCGTCCAGTTTCACGAGTTTGGGATCGCCATCGCCCATGAAGGTCGGCAGCAAGGTCTTGCCGAGACCGTCGTGGGCCGCTTGCAGCATGGCTTCCGACTCGGCCAGGAACAGCGACGGCGCCCGACTCTCGCGGACGATGCGTTGTGCAATCCAGCGTGCCGGCTCGATGGCTGCCATGGCCTCGGGGTAGGCGATCCACGCCGGCCGGTGCCGCGGGCGCCGCTTCGCGGCGTAGGCCGCATAGTCGATCTGGCCGATCCGGCGCGCGATGATGTTGGGCTCATCCCTTGGCCGCGCCAGGCGTACCGCAACGTCGGCCTCACGATTGTTCAGACGCAGGTCGCGGGGATCACCGATCGCCTCGATCTGCAGGTGAGGGTGGTTGCGCAGCAGTCGAGGCAACGCCGGTACCAGCACACGGTTCACGACCATGGGCACCGAGGAAATGCGTACGAGGCCCGACACCGTGTGATTGGCGCCGGTGACCTGGCTGCGCAGCGTGTCGACCTCGAGCTCTACCTTCTCGGCCCGCCGCACGACGGTGTCGCCGGCGGGGGTCGGCGCGAAGCGCCCGCGCGTGCGCTCGAACAGACGGGCGTCCAGACTTTGTTCCAGGCGTGCCAGGCGCCGGATCACCGTCGATTCGTTGACCCTGAGCGCGCGGGCGGCTTTCAGGCTGGTGCCGGCGCGGGCCAGCGCCAGCACGTAGCGAAGGTCACTCCAGTCGACTTCCGGCATTTTTGCGTTAGCCAGTGGCAAAGATACGAATTCACCTGCAGGTTTGCAGAAAATAGGGTGCTGCGCAAAGCGATATCGAAGGAGCCCGCAATGATCGACTTCTACTCCGCAGCGACACCCAACGGCTACAAAGTGGCGATCGCGCTCGAGGAACTGGCGTTGCCGTACCAGTTGCGCGTGCTCGACATCGAGGCACGCGAGCAGAAGCAGGAGTGGTTCCTGCGGATCAACCCCAACGGCCGGATTCCCGCGATTGTCGATCGCGCGGCGGGTGATTTCGCCGTCTTCGAGTCGGGCGCGATCCTGATCTATCTTGCGGAACTGACCGGCCGCCTGATGCCGACGTCAACCAAGGGCCGCTCCGAGGTGCTGCAATGGCTGATGTTCCAGATGGCCGGCATCGGGCCGGTGCAGGGCCAGGCGCATGCGTTCGTCCACTACATGCCGCAGCAGATACCGGCGGCGATCGCGCGGTTCCGCAACGAAGCGCGCCGGCTCTACGAGGTGCTCGACCGCCGTCTGTCCGACCGCACGTATCTCTGCGGCGACTTCAGCATCGCCGACATCGCCACCTGGCCGTGGATCCGCCGTTACGCCTGGCCGGGAATCGACGTGTCGGGACTCGAGCATCTGATGCGCTGGCATGATCTGATGGCGGCCCGCCCGGCCTGCCAGCGCGGCTGCCTCCTGCCGCCGCGTGACGACGATGCCAACGTCGTGCGAGTCTACAGCAGCGTTGCCCAGACCTGAGGTCACCATGAGCCTGATCCTGTATGAACGTATCGGTCATGAGGGCCGCCGGCCGAGCCCGTTCTCCTGGCGCATTCGCTATGCCTTGCGGCACAAGAACGTCGACGTCGAGTACATCCCGACCCGGTTCGCCGATGTCGAGACGATCCGCCGCCTGAGCGGGCAGCACATGGTGCCGATCCTGGTCGATGATGGCCGCGTGATCCACGACAGCTGGCACATAGCCGTCTATCTGGAGGAACGGTTCGCCGACCGTCCGGCGCTGTTCGGCAGTGACTCCGCCCGCGCCATGGCGCGCTTCATCAACGCATGGTCCGACACCGTGCTGGCGCCGGCACTGCGCCGCGTGATCTACGCCGATTTCGTCTGGTGCCTTGATGCCGGCGATCGCGCCTACTTCCGCCAGACCCGCGAGCGGGATCTCGGCATGACACTGGAGGAGGCGTGTGCCGACCAGGCCACTGCGCTGGCGCAGGTTCGCCGGGCGTTGACGCCGCTGGAACACACCTTGACGGAACAGGCTTTCATCGGCGGTGCAGGGCCCACTTACGCCGACTATGCGGCATTCTCCTTCCTGCAGTGGGCGCGACTGGGTAGTCCTCGCGAGGTCGTCACGCCGGGGAGCGCAGTCCACGCCTGGCGCGAGCGGATGATTGGGCTGTTCGACGGGCTGGCTGACACGTTTCCGGCTTATCCGACCGACCGCCAGGACTCGCCGCGCTGAAGGGGCGCCTCGGCGCTAGGTGCGGTCGCTCATGGCGTCCGGTCCTTTACCGCGTGCCGAGGCCCGCACAAGGCTTGCATGCGCCGGCCGACAGCGGTCATGGTCGGGGACGGAGCGAAAACCAGGGGCATTCATGAGTTCCAGAATTGCGATCGAGGACATCCGCCGCGCCGAGCAGGCGATTGCAGGCCGGGTGGTGCGTACGCCGTGCGTCACCAGCGCCGGGCTGGCCGCGTATCTGGGACGGCCGGTGGCGCTGAAGCTCGAGACGCTGCAGCTCGCCGGCTGTTTCAAGCCGCGCGGTATCGTGAACAAGGTGCTGTCGCTGTCCGAGGCGGAGCGCAACAAGGGCCTGGTGACCGTGAGCGGCGGCAACCACGGCATCGCCATGGCCATGATGGCCCGCACCATGGGGCTGGCCGCGACCATCGTGATGCCGCAGGCCGCGCCGGAGCGCTCCAAGGCCCGGATCCGCGCCGATGGCGCCAACCTGATCCTGACGCCGGATGTCGCCGCAGCATTCGAGGTCGCCGAGGCGGAGCGCGCGAAGGGTTTGACCTATGTGCATTCCTACGACGATCCGCTGATCCTTGCCGGGCACGGCACCGTGGGCCTCGAGTTCATTGCCGACGCGCCTGACCTGAGCGACGTGCTGGTCAGCATCGGCGGCGGCGCGCTGATCTCGGGCGTGGCGACGGCGATCAAGGCGGTGAAGCCTGATGTGCGCATCTGGGGCGTCGAGACGGAAGGCGCCGACGCCATGGCGCAGGCGCTGGCGGCGCAGCGTCCGGTACAGATCAAGGTGACGTCCATCTCATCGACGCTGGGTGCGCCCTATGTCACCGAGCGCACGCTGGAGCACGTCAAGGCGCTGGTCGAGGACGTGATCGTCGTGTCGGACGCCGAGGCGGTCGCCGGCGCCGTCGCCCTGGCCGAGGAGGCGCGGTTGTGGGTCGAACCGGCGGCCGGCTGCCTGATCCCGGCGGCGCGTCAGGTGATCCAGCGGGTCGGCACGGATGGCGCGATCGGGCTGGTGTTGTGCGGTGGCAATACATCCATGCAGGACATGATGCGCTGGGTCGACCGATTCGGTGTCGTCAAGGCGTAGGCAAGCTCGCGATAGTGGGCCGGATCGTCGCCTGGAGGAGAGACTGATGCAGCGCAGCACCGACCGCATCCTCACCACGCATGTCGGCAGTCTGCCGCGATCGGCGAGCTTGACCGATCTGCTGATCCGGCAAGAGCGCAACGAGCTGATTGACGAGGCCCAGCTGGTCCGCGAGACCGAAGCAGCGGTCGCGGATGTCGTGCACCGGCAGATCGGGGCGGGCGTCGATATCATCAACGATGGCGAGCAGCCGCGCGTCGGCTTCCAGACCTACGTGCCGCAGCGCATGAAGGGCTTCGGCGGCGCCTCGAGCCGACCGATGCCGACCGACTACGCCGAGTTCCCCGGATTCGCCAAAGCCATGGCGGCGCGCTTCACGCGGCGTTCCAAGGTGCGCGATGCACCGCAAGCCGTCGCTGACGTGCGCTACGAGGACCTGACAGCGGCCGAGCAGGAATGCGCGCTGTTCGAGGGCGCCAGTGCCGGGCATGCCGGACAGTATGTCGAGCGGTTCATGACCGCGGCGTCGCCCGGCATCATCGCCACGACCATGCTCAACGCGCACTACGACAGCCATGAGAAGTACGTCTTTGCGCTCGCTCGCGAGATGAAGAAGGAATACGAGCTGATCGTGGCGCGCGGCTTCATCCTGCAGCTCGATGCGCCGGATCTGGCCATGGAACGCGTGGTGCTGTTCCAGGACAAGCCGTTGGCCGAATTCCTGGCCGTGGTCGAGTTGCACATTGCGGCGATCAACGCGGCGCTGGCGGACATCCCGCGCGATCGCGTGCGCCTGCATTGTTGCTGGGGCAACTGGGAGGGCCCGCACGTGCACGACGTGCCGGTCGGCGAAATCCTGCCGCTGCTGTACCAGGCCAGGGTCGGCGGGCTGAGCCTGGAGTTTGCCAACCCGCGGCATCAGCACGAATACGCTGAGCTCAAGCGCCAGAAACTGCCGGCCGAGATGGTGTTGCTGCCGGGCGTGCTCGACTCGACCACCAACTATGTCGAGCATCCCGAGGTCGTCGCCAACCGCATCTGCGAGGCCGTCGACGCCGTCGGCGACCGCACACGGGTCATCGCCAGCACGGACTGCGGTTTCGGCACGTTCGCCGGCTACGAATTCGTCGCCGCCGACGTCGTGTGGGCCAAGCTGCAGGCCGCCGCCGAGGGCGCGCGCATCGCCTCCAATCGCCTGTGGGGGTGAGGGAGCGGGGGATCACACCGCCTTTGCCCGCGCGATGCGGTGGATCTGGCCTGCCACGGCACGCACCTTGCGCGGTGCTGCGAGCCAGATGGTGATCGCGGAGATCAGGCTCAGCACGGCGCCGATCCAGAAGCCCAGCGCGTAGCTGCCGGTCGCATCGTGGATCACACCGGTGAGCCAAGGGCCCGCCGCGCCACCGCCGATCATCAGCAGCATCACGACGCCGAAGATCGAGCCGTAATGGCGGCCCTGGAAGATCTCGGCCACGATGGCCCCCATCACCGAGGTGAAGCCGTAGCCGAGCGCCCCCTGGGCCACGACCATCAGCCACAGCAGCACCGGTGACGGGGTGTGTTCCAAGGCGATCAGGGCCAGGAAGCAGATCACGAAGCCCAGGCTGGCAACCGTCCACACCCACTCGCGACCGATCCGGTCGGAGATGTAGCCCAGGGCGATCTGGCCGGGAATCGCCACCAGGCTGACGACACCCAGGGCCCACGCCGCGTCGTGCGCCGTGAAGCCGATCTCGACCAGGTACTGGGTCTGATGCACCTGAACGGCGTACCAGACGTAGAGGCCGCTGACATAGGCGACGGCGATCCACCAGAACCGGCGGGTGCGCAGGGCGCGGGCCAGGGTCCAGTCGACGGCAGCCCAGGCGGCATCGACGACATTGGACGCCGGTCCGGCGGCGGGACCCGT
>DATEIF010000705.1:0-15568 GCA_035279205.1 Vineibacter sp. | reverse complement strand
ATTGATGGAGACAATGGCGATGAATGACATCATCAACCGCCGGCGCGTCATGGTGGGCGCGCTGGGCATGAGCGCCGCCGCGGCGCTGGCCGCGATCTTTCCGCGACAGGCGGTGGCGACCCCTGACACCGCCAAGCAGCTGCTGCAGACGCTGATCAAGGGCGAGCCCAAGGACGGGCGCGTGACCTTGAAGGCGCCGGAGATCGCCGAGAATGGCAATGCCGTGCCGGTCACCGTCTCGGTCGAGAGCCCGATGACCGACAAGGATTACGTGAAGGCGCTGCACATCGTGGCTGACGGCAATCCCAACCCCGGCGTCGCCTCGTTCACGTTCACGCCGGCGTCCGGCAAGTGCGAGGTGCAGCTGCGCGTGCGCATGGCGCAGACCCAGAAGATCGTCTGTGTCGCCGAGATGAGCGACGGCAGCCTGTGGAGCGCCGCGCGGGAAGTGAAGGTCACCATCGGCGGCTGCGGCGGCTGAGCGACAGGAGAAGATCATGGCCGACGATATCAAGCCGCGCATCCGCATTCCGCAGAACCCCAAGAAGGGCGACGTGCTGGAGATCAAGACGCTGATCACCCATCCGATGGAATCGGGCCAGCGCAAGGATTCGCAGGGCAACACGGTGCCGCGCCGCATCGTCAATGCCGTCGCCGTCACCTACAACGGCAAGCCGGTGTTCTCGGGCAAGCTCGAGCCGGCGATTTCCGCCAACCCGTACCTGTCGTTCTTCGTCAAGGTCGAGGAAAGCGGCACGCTGGCCTTCGAATGGAAGGACGATGACGGCTCGGTCTACACCGCCGAGCAGAAGATCACGCTGACATGATTGTCCTCCCCACGCAGTGGGGAGGTGCCCCGAAGGGGCGGAGGGGAGCCGACGTGGTCTTTGTAACGAAGACCACGTGGGGTCCCCCTCCGGCCTTTGGCCACCTCCCCCACTGCGTGGGAGAGGGAAGATAGGCATGCCTCAACTCTCGCGACGTGACCTGATCCAGCTGGGCCTGGCCGCCGGCGCGCTCGGGCTGGGCGGATCGCGGGCGCTGGCGCAGCAGCGGCTCACGCAGGCTGACCTCCTGAAGTTCGAGCCGCTGGGCCAGGTGACCTTGCTGAACTTCACCGACATCCACGCCCAGCTGGTGCCGCTCTATTTCCGCGAGCCGTCGGTCAATATCGGCGTCGGCGAGGTCGTGGGCCTGCCGCCGCATTTGACCGGCACGGCGATGCTGGATGCCTATGGCGTGCGCGGCGGGTCGGCGGAAGCCTATGCGCTCAGTGCCGTCGATTTCGCGACGCTGGCCAAGAGCTACGGCCGCGTCGGCGGGCTGGATCGCATCGCCACCCTGGTGAAGGCTATCCGCGCCGAGCGTCCCGGCCGCACCCTGCTGCTCGACGGCGGCGATACCTGGCAGGGCTCCTACACGGCGCTGAAGACTGAAGGTGCCGACATGGTCCAGGCCATGAACGCGCTCGGCGTCGAGGCCATGACGGCGCACTGGGAGTTCACGTTCGGCGCTGACCGGGTGAAGGAACTGAAGGATCAGCTCAAGTTCCCGTTCCTCGCCGGCAACGTCAAGGACACCGGCTTCGGCGATCCGGTGTTCGATGCCGACAAGATCTTCGAGCGTGGCGGACTCACCATCGGTGTGATCGGCCAGGCTTTTCCGTACACGCCGGTGGCCAACCCGCGCTGGATGGTGCCGGAATGGTCGTTCGGCATCGAGGAGGAGAAGATCGCTGCCCGCGTCGCGGCGCTGCGCGAGAAGCGCGTCGACCTGGTCGTGCTGTTGAGCCACAACGGCTTCGACGTCGATCGCAAGCTGGCGGCGGGCGTGCCGGGCATCGACGTGATCCTGACCGGCCACACCCATGACGCGCTGCCGCAGCCGGTCGTCGTCGGCAACACGCTGCTGGTGGCGTCGGGCAGCCACGGCAAGTTCCTGGCGCGCCTGGATCTCGACGTGAAGGACCGCCGGATCGCGGCCTGGCGCTTCAGGCTGATCCCGGTGCTGTCGGACGTCGTGACGCCAGACCCTGACATGGCGGCGCTGATCGACAAGATCCGCGCGCCGCACGCGGCATTGCTGTCGCAGGTGCTGGCGCGCACCGAATCGACCCTGTACCGGCGCGGCAATTTCGGCGGCACCATGGATGATCTGATCTGCCGCGCGCTGCTGTCGCAACGCGACGCCCAGATCGCGCTGTCGCCCGGCTTCCGTTGGGGCGCGTCACTGCCACCGGGCACGCCCATCACGGTCGAGGACGTCTACAACCAGACCGCCATCACCTATCCCGCCGCCTATCGCAACGAGATGAAGGGCAGCTTCCTCAAGGAGATCCTCGAGGACGTCGCCGACAATCTCTTTAACCCCGATCCCTACTACCAGCAGGGTGGCGACATGGTGCGGGTCGGCGGCATGGCCTACGCCATCGACGTGTCGGCGCCGATGGGCAAGCGCATCAGCGACATGACCCTGCTGAAGAGCGGCGAAAAGATCGACGCCGACAAGACCTACGTCGTGGCCGGCTGGGCCTCGGTCAACGAGGGCACGCAGGGGCCGGCGGTCTACGATGTCGTCACCAGCTACCTGAAGGCCAACCCGACGGTGAGGCTGGATGACAAGCGCCCCGTGCGGGTGATCGGCGCCGACGCGCGCGGCATGACGGAGTGAACGACATGGCGATCGATGATCGCACCGAGGTGGCGCGCCAGGTGGCGGCCATGCGCGCCACCAGCCTGCCGGTGCTGACGGGCCGCCGTGGCCTGTTGGCCGGTGCCGGCGCGGCAGCGGCCGCCGGTGCACTGCTGCATCCCAAGCTGGCGCTGGCCAAGGGCAGCGAGAACCTGCCGCCCAACGTGCCGGACTGGACGCGCAGCCTGGGCGCCGGCGTCAGCGACAAGCCTTACGGCGTGCCCTCGCCATTTGAGAAGAACGTCGTGCGGCGCAACGTCGAATGGTTGACGGCGACCGAGCAATCGTCGGTGAACTTCACGCCGCTGCCCGAGCTCGACGGCATCATCACGCCCAGCGGCCTTTGCTTCGAGCGGCATCATGCCGGCGTGCCGGAGATCGACCCGGCGCAGCATCGCCTGGTGATCCACGGCATGGTGGCGCGGCCGCTGATCTTCACCATGGACGACCTGGTACGCTTCCCGTCGACCAGCCGCATCCTGTTCCTCGAATGCCCGGCCAACGGCGGCATGGAGTGGAAGGGCGCCCAGATGGACGGCTGCCAGTTCACCCACGGCATGGTGCATTGCTGCGAGTGGACGGGGGTCACGCTCTCGACCTTGCTGGCCGAAGCCGGCGTGCTGCCCGAGGCGAAATGGATGCTGGCCGAGGGCGCCGATGGTGCGGCGATGACGCGCTCGATTCCGCTCGCCAAGGCGCTCGACGATTGCATCGTCTGTTATGCGCAGAACGGTGAGCGCATCCGGCCGGAGCAGGGCTATCCCGTGCGCCTGATGGTGCCGGGCTGGGAAGGCAACGTGAACGTGAAGTGGCTGCGCCGGCTGAAGCTGGGCGACCGGCCCTGGCATCACCGCGAGGAGACGTCGAAGTACACCGACCTGATGCCGGACGGCAAAGCGCGCCAGTTCACGTTCACCATGGACGCCAACTCGGTGGTGACGGCGCCCTGTCCGGAGAAGCCGCTGAAGTTCGGCAAGGGCTTCTACGAGATCCGCGGTCTGGCCTGGAGCGGCCATGGTCGCATCAAGCGGGTCGACGTGTCGGTCGACGGCGGCAACAACTGGCAGACGGCGGTGCTGCAGGAGCCGGTGCTGAGCAAGGCGCTGACCCGGTTCCGGCTGCCCTGGACCTGGGACGGCGCGCCGGCGCTGGTGCAGAGCCGCGCCATCGACGAGACCGGCTATGTGCAGCCCACCATCGAGCAGCTGCGCGCCGCGCGCGGCGTGAACTCGATCTACCACAAGAACGCGCAACAGACCTGGCGTGTGAACCCCGACGGCACGGTGAACAATGTCCAGATCCTGTAGTCGGTGGGGACACATCCACCTCACCCTGAGGAGCGGCCCGCCGGGCCGCGTCTCGAAGGGTGGGCGATCGCACCCGGTCTGCAGCCCATCCTTCGAGACGGCCGCTGCGCGGCCTCCTCAGGATGAGGTTGGTACGTGGGTCATCCGGCTCGCTGGCGCAGTCTTGATCTCGGCCTGCGTTGCCATTCAAGCCACCGCCCACGCCCAATCGCCCGTCCCCTACGGTATCGGCCGACCTGCCACCGCCGAGCAGATCAAAGGCTGGGACATCGACGTCCGCGGCGATGACGGACGCGGCCTGCCGCCGGGCAAGGGCACGGTGAAGCAGGGCGAGGAACTCTACCTGTCGCAATGCGCCAGCTGCCACGGCGAGTTCGGCGAAGGTAACGGCCGCTGGCCCGAACTGATGGGCGGCAAGGGCACGCTGACGTCGGATGATCCGCGCAAGACCGTGGGCAGCTACTGGCCCTACGCGCCGACCCTGTTCGACTATATCCGGCGCACCATGCCGTTCACGGCGCCGCAGTCGCTCAGCGACGACGAGGTCTACGCCATCACCGCCTATATCCTGCATCTCAACGACCTGCTGCCGGCGGATGCGACCCTGGATGCCGCCGCGCTGGTGGCGGTGCGCCTGCCCAACCGCGACGGCTTCATCGAGGGCGACCCGCGGCCCGATACGGCCAGTCCGCCCGTGCCGTGCATGACCAACTGCCGCACGACACCGCCCAAGGTGACCAGCGATCTCGCCGAACGCCTGGGCGTCACGCCCAGCCGCAAGCCGAAGGATTGATGGCTTCGGCCTGGTCGCCTGGCATGGCGGCGATTATCGACAACCGGCGGTCGCACGCTGTCAGAGAGTTGTCACGCCGGCATGACGCCCTGCGATGCTAGGATGACGGGGGTCGACGACACCTTCCTGCGTCCTGCGCCTCGCGGCAGGGTATCCGATGGTCAGGGATTCAAAATCGAGCCGGGCCGCCAACACGGCACTCGCTGCCGCGTCGCTCCTCGTTGCGCTGATCCTGCCCGAGCTGGCGTATCGCGTTTATCTGGTGCTGAATGATCCGCTTGCCGCCGAGAGGTGGCGGTGGTGGATCACCACGGCCGTGGATGGCGATTTCGATGCCGGGCTCGGCCAAAGGCTTGCACCCGAATCGCGTATCCATGCATCGGTCGTTCGCAATGGCGTTGTCGCCGGCTGCCTTGGCGAAGTGTACAGGACCAACGTCGATGGGCTCGGCGGGGCGACGACGCTTGCCGACTACGCCGGCGCCGATCTCAGGATCGTGCTGACCGGCGATTCGTTCGGCCGCTGGCGGCTGGGTGGTCTCACCATCGCTGACGTGCTGCAGCAACGGCTGGCGGACGCGACGGGGCAGCGCGTCGCGGTGCTCAATTTCGCGCGCGGCGGCTATGGACTGCTGCAGATGATCAGCATCGCCGCCGTTCAGGCCGAGAGTGCCAAGCCGGCGCTGATTGTCGTGGCGTTCATCACAGATGATCTGACGCGCGGACGATGGTGGAGCAAGGCTGTCGTGATCGACGGCCGTCTGCGCGAGCTGCTGGCCGCGCGGCCCGAGGACGTCGAGAACCCCGACAGGGCCAGCGACACCAGCATCATCGATCCGCGCGCCACGGCGGGATGGTGCGAGGAACGGCATCGGCGGGGCGATCGCGACGCGGTGCTGCACGAGGCCAACGCGTTCGTGGAAGCCGAAATCAAGCGCAGGAATCTGCGACCCGCGCTGTTCGCCGCGGATCGCACGTACTTCTACGCCATGCTGTGGCGGCGGCTGCACGGCGTTTCGACTTCCTCGGCCATGCCTCGAATCAGCACCGGCGCGTTTGCTGGCGACGCGCGCTATCGCGCTGATCGGGAAAGACTGAGGAGCCTGGGCGTTCCTGTCATCTTCGTGCATTTGCCCGTGCAGCCCGAGCTTGCCGCCGGCCGGCCGCTGTCATCGGGCGCAGCGGCGGAAATCTGGCGTACGATCGAACGCGATTTCGCAACCAAGGTCGTGACCTATTTCGACCTCGAGCGCCGACCGGTCGTGCCCTCGGTTTACAATCTCGAGCCGCTGGACAGTCATCCCAATGCCGACGGCATCAAATTTTATGGCGATGTGGCGTTTTCGGCGATCGAGCAGCGTTCCGAACAACAGTCTCGGCGGCGTTGACGCGCGATCAGCCCCAACCTGCCCAAGCCAATGGTTGCGCGTCGCACGCGATGCACGGGGGAGGAATGAATGGTATAGTGCGCATCGGGGCAAACAACGACAAAAGGGGGGAGGCGCATGTTCAGCCGCCGTTTTCCGATCGCCGTGCTGGCTGCTCTATGGGTGCTGCCGATGGCCGCATCGGCCCAGACCGCCGGTCCGTCCGGCCAGGCGATGGCCCAGACCTGCTATGTCTGCCATGGACCCGACGGCAAGAGCGCCGGTCCGATCGCGCCGCTGGCCGGCCTGCCCAAGGACCACATCGTCCGCCAGATGACCGAGTTCAAGACCGACCGCCGGCCGGGCACGATCATGAATCGCATCGCCAAGGGCTATACCGACGAGCAGATCGTGGCGATCGCCGACTTCATCGCGACCTTGAAGTAGGGGAAGGGGACCATGACCACGACACGTCGTTCCCTTCTGACGACCGCCGGCGCCGCTGCCGGCCTCGGCATCATCGGCATGCCGGCCCTGGCGCAGGGCGCCGCCGGCAAGGTCGTCGTGATCGGCGCCGGTTTCGGTGGCGCCACGACGGCGCGCTACCTGAAGCGCCTCAACGCGGCGCTCGACGTGACCCTGGTCGAGCGCGACGATCGCTTCATCACCTGTCCGTTCTCGAACTATGTCGTCGCGGGCTTCCGCAAGATCGAGGACATCACGCATGGCTTCGACGGCCTGCGCAAGGCGGGCATCAAGGTCGTCAAGGGCGAGGCCACTGCGGTCGATACCGCCGGCCGTTCCGTGACCCTGGGTGACGGCACAAAGCTGTCCTATGACAAGCTGGTCGTGGCGCCGGGCATCGAGCTGAACTTCGCCGGCGTGCCGGGCTATAGCGAGGCGGCCGCGGAGAAGATGCCGCATGCCTGGAAGGCCGGGCCGCAGACCTTGCTGTTGCGCCGCCAGCTCGAGGCGATGCCCGACGGCGGCACCTTCATCCTGTGCGCGCCGGGCAATCCGTTCCGCTGCCCGCCGGGGCCCTACGAACGCGTCAGCGTCGTGGCCTGGTATCTCAAGAACAACAAGCCGAAATCCAAGATCCTGATGCTCGACGCCAAGGATGCGTTCTCCAAGCAGGGCCTGTTCCAGGCCGCATGGGAGAGCGAGTTCCCCGGCATGATCACCTGGATCTCGGGCAAGGACGGCGGCAAGGTCGAGAGCGTCGATCCGGCGTCCATGACGGTGAAGTCCGGCTTCGGCAACGAGACCGGCGCCGTCATCAACGTCATCCCGCCGCAACGCGCCGGTGCCATCGCACAGGCCGCCGGCCTGGTGGCGGAGACCGGCTGGTGTCCGGTCGATCCCCTCACCTTCGCGTCGGCCAAGGCGCAGAACGTCTACATCGTGGGCGATGCGGCGGTGGCCGGCGCCATGCCCAAGTCGGGCTCGTCGGCCAATGTGCAGGGCAAGGTGGTGGCCGCCGCCATCGTGTCGATGCTGGCCGGCAAGGCGGTCGATGCGCCGGCGCTGCTCAACATCTGCTACAGCCTGGTGACGCCCGACTACGGCATCTCGACCACGGACGTCTATCAGGCGAGCGCCGACAAGGGCATCACGACGACGCCTAACGCCGGCGGCGTCAGCGTCAAGACGCCGACCGCGCTCAACGAGCGCAAGCTGGAGGCGGAATACACCGTCAACTGGTACAAGAGCATCACGGCCGATATCTGGGCCTAGCGCCCACGTCCTGAGCGACTGTCATCCCGAGCGCCCCTTCGACAGGCTCAGGAGAGGGATCTCCCGCGAACGGAGACTCCATTCCCGGGAGATGCGGCGTCGGCGATTGTCGTATCCGTCAGAAAGTCGTCAGCTTTTCCAACCTTGGTCAGGTTCTTAGCCGGCTATGTCAACGCAATAGGCACACTGCGCCCAGGAAGATCACCGCCGGCGGGATCGGTTCCGTGTTACCGCTCCCGACATGGTGGTGGCATGGTGGTTGGTTCGAGCGACGATTCGATGGGAGCGACCGCGCACCTGAATGCGATCAGCGTGCTCGGCAAGCTGCTTTTGGGCCGCACGTCGGCGCCATGGCTGGCAGTTGCGGCCGGTCTACCGGTGTTGGCCGGGGCTTGGTTGTTGCTCTCGCCGCAGCGGCTGGTCTCTCGCGAGATGACGGTCGACTTGCTGTTCAACCTCTCGGGCGCCTGGCGGCTTCTTCATGAGCATGTTCCGCATGTGGACTATCATGACCCTGTCGGCACGCTGAGCTTTCTGCTCACCCGTCTGGGCTTCTATATCGTGGGACCCAGCCCGCAGGCCTTTCTGATCGGCGAGACCGCTTTCCTGGCGTTCGCCTTCAGCGCCGCCGTGATTGTCGCAGCACGCCGGTTGCCGCCGCTGCCTGCGGCGTTGTTCGTGCTGTATGTCGCGCTGCTGGTATTGCAGCCGGCCAATGTCGGTGACCAGCCGAACGCCTACACCTTGGCGATGTCCTACAACCGGTGGTGCTGGAGCGCGCTGACGACGCTGTGTCTCATCCTGTTTCTGCCGCCGCGCGATAAGGGAAACCGGGCGTGGGTCGATGCGGCAGTCGCCGGCCTGCTGCTTCTCGCGATGTTCTATCTGAAGGTCACGTTCGCCGCGGCTGGCCTGGGCGCGCTGATGGTGGCACTGGTGGCGTCCGATCACATACGCATGCGATGGACCTTGTGGGGTGCCGTCCCGCTCATGCTGCTGGCTAATGCGGCGGCGCCGTATAGCCACGCCTATCTCGCCGATCTCTGGGAAGCCGCGTCGGGCGGTTACATGCGCACCTCGTGGCCGGACCATGTCCGCAGCTTCCTGGCCAACAAGGCCGAGTATGCGCTGTACGGTTGCGGCGTGCTGGTGCTGTTCTGGTTATGGCAGCGGGGACGAGCCTCGTGGCAGCCGGCGTTCGCCGCTTTCTTTCTGCTCGGCATGGGCGTCATGGTGCTGTCGCAGAATGCACAGGCCGCCGGTGTGCCCATCGGTATCGTCATCGCTTTCCTGATCTATGATGCCGTCTGCACCGGTCGGTCGGCTGGTGCGGTGGGAACTCTGCAGATCGCGCCCGCGCTGCTGCTGCTGCCGCTCCTCTCGATCGCCGCCGCGGCAACAACGGTCGTCGGCTACCATATCGTGGCCCGCCATGGCGATGCTCTGTTCACGGTCGAGAGCACGAACCTGCGCGGTCTTGCCGTGCCGGCCGAGGTCGACAGGGCACAGGCATCCTTCACCGCTGGCGAGGTGCCGTATCAGATCCGCAGCGGGGTCCGCATCGCCCGATTGAGCCAGGACGCCAGCGATTTCGACTACGTGCAGGGCCTTGTCGAGGCCGCGGCGCTGTTTACCGACGCCGGACGTGGTCCAACCAAGATCCTGATGCTGGACCAGGTCAACGCGCTGCCGTTCGTGCTGGGCTACCCGCCGCCGCGCGGCGGCAATCTGTGGCTATGGCCCGGGCCGGCGCGATCTGCCGAGGACGTTTTCGGCGATGTCGATATCGTGCTGGTGCCCAAGAAGCCCAGCCTGGTGACGGCAACGGTCAAGGCGCTGGCCCAGTACGAACGATACCTGGCGGAGAACTTCTTCCAGCACGAAGAGACGCCGCGCTGGATCATCTACATGCGCCGACAGAGCGCGGCACTGCCGCCGGAACCGTTGTAAGGGATCAGGCATCCCCTTCCCTCTGCGGGAGGGAAGGGGACGGTGTCATGCGCCGGCCAGGGCGTCGATTTCGTCGTCGGTCGGAAACCGGCCGGTCTGGTAGCGGGAATAGGCCAGCTTGTTGTCCACCGTGACGTCGAACTGTCCGGATTTTCCGGGCGCGATGTCGATATCACTGATGCCAAGCTGTTCGAGCTTCGCCTTCACACGGAGGGCCTGGGGCTTGTAGCCTCAACCGCCGCAGTAATCGATGCGGACTTTCATGGGTGTCTCCTGTCATCGTCGGGACAGGCCTCATATAGGGTGCGGGCGGGCACTACGCCAGCCGGCCCTTCCCCACGCTGTGGGGGAGGTGGCCGAAGGCCGGAGGGGGACGCAACGTGGTCTTGGTTGCCAAGACGACGAAACGTCCCTCCCCACTGCGTTGGGGGAATGCTACGCCGGTGCACCGCGCCGCAGCAGGCCGCGCACACGGCGCCGGATCGCCACTTGCGCTGCCGGGATCGACCACACGATCGAGAAGATCGTGATCGCGGCCAGCACGCCGCTGATCGGCCGGGTGAAGAATGGCGCGAGGCTGCCGTCCGACAGCACCAGCGCGCGTGTCAGGTTGTTCTCCAGCAGCTCGCCCAGCACCAGGCCCAGGATCATCGGCGCCATCGGGAATTTCAGCTCGCGCAGAACGAAGCCGATCAGGCCGAAGAACAGCATGACGTAGATGTCGAAGATGCGCGACGTGATGGCGAAGGCGCCCACCGTGCACAACACGAACACGATCGGCATCAGCCGCTCGCGCGGCACCAGCAGGATCCACAGCAGCGGCCGCACCAGGGTGAGCCCGAACAGCAGCTTGCTCATGTCGGCAATCACCAGCATGGCAACGATCTGGTAGAAGAACTCCGGCGTCTGGATCATCAGCATCGGGCCGGGATTGATGTCGTGGATCAGCATCGCCGCCATCAGCGCGGCGGCCGGTGCCGAGCCGGGCACGGCCAGGGTCAGCACCGGGATGATGGCGCCCGGCACGCAGGCGCTCTCGCCGGTCTCGGCCGACATCAGGCCTTCGATCGAGCCCTTGCCGTACTTCTCCTTCTCCTTGCTGGCGCGCCGTGCCGCGGCGTACGACGACCACGCGGCGGTGTCCTCGCCCAGGCCGGGCAGGATGCCGATGAACGTGCCGATGGCACCCGAGCGCAGGATCGTCCTCCAGTGACGCAGCACATCGCCGATGCGCGGGATCACCGAGTCGACGGTGTTGCTGACGGCCTTCGCCGCCGGCGCACGCATCGCCTGCAACACTTCGGCCACGCCAAAGGCGCCGACCAGTGCCGGCAGCAGCCCGATGCCGCCGGCCAGGTCGGTGAAGCCGAAGGCGAAGCGTTGGAAGTTGTAGTGCGGCTCCTGCCCGATGGTGGCGATCCACAGTCCCAGGAAGCCGGCGAGATAGCCCTTGAGTGCGTCGCCGCCCGACAGCGTGCCGCAGATGACGATGCCGAACACCGCGATCCAGAAGAACTCGTAGCTCTGGAACGTCAGGGCCAGCTCGGCCAGTACCGGCGTCAGTGTCGCCACGCACAGGGTGCCGAACAGGGTGCCAAGCCATGAGCCGCTGGTCGAGATGCCCATGGCGCGTCCGGCCAGCCCTTGGCGCGCCAGCGGGAAGCCGTCCAAGGTCGAGCAGGCCGAGGCCGGTGTACCTGGAATGTTGAGCAGGATGGCGCTGCGGCTGCCGCCGTAGATGGCGCCGACATAGATGCACACCAGCACCAGGATGGCCTCGGTGTGCGGCATCGTGAAGGTTAGCGTCGTCATCAGCGCCACGCCCATGGTGGCGGTCAGCCCGGGCAGGGCACCGATCACGATGCCCAGGAACGTAGCCCACAACACGGTGACGAGGACGCCCGGCGACATGAACATGCCGAAGGCGCTGCCGAACTGGCCAAGACTGTCGAGCATGCGGCAGGTCCCTTACGGCAGGCGCACCAGGAAGACGCGCTCGAACACCAGCATGACCACGAGGCCGGTGCCGACAGCGCTGATCGCCGACGTGATCAGCCGCCGGACGCGCTGACGCAGCGGCGCATCGCCCTGCCATTCGAACAAGGTGGTGAAGGCGAAGATGAACAGCGCCGCCGCCAGCCAGAACGGCAGCCGTCCGACCAGGCCGACCGCGAAAATCAGGCACAGCGCCGTGGCAAGCGCCAAGCGCGTGTCGCTGTAGCCTTCGCGCACGGGGCGCGGGGTATCGTCGCCTGGACGCAGCGCGCCGCGGGCGATGGCGCGCAGCCCCAGCCACAGGCTGAGTCCGGTGATGATGACGCCATGGAAAGCCGGCACCAGGCCCGGTGCCGTGTAGATCTGGCCTTGCTGCTCGCGATAGGTCGGCATCTGCCAGCACAGCCACAGGATGGCGATGCCGATGCAGAAGAACACCGCCGCGGTCCACAGGTCATAACGTGGCGGTAGCGGCTCCTCGTGCGGCAGCACGGACGGCGGTGGTGTCGGTATCGGCATGGACTGGCTGTCTCCCGATTCATGCAAACCAACCTCACCCTGAGGAGCGGCCCGCAGGGCCGCGTCTCGAAGGATGGGGGATCGCACGGCGTTCGTAGCCCATTCTTCGACACGGCCGCTGCGCGGCCTCCTCAGGATGAGGTCAGCGTGTGGGCTGCACTCCTACTGCAGGCGCTGGATGCCGAGCGTGTCGGGTGACACCTTGGCCTTGCCGGCGTCGAAGTAGAGCCACGCCGTGTAGCGGACCATCTTGAACGCCTCGGTCTGCGCTTCCTCGCCGAACAGCGGCGCGAAGATGGCGCTGCGGGCGTTGGCGTATTTCTGCACCGCTTCGGACTTCGCCATCTTGTTCTTCCATACCATTTCCATGGTCTGGATCACGGCCGGCGGGGCGTCCTTGTGGACCCAGATGCCGAAATAGTTCATCGGCGCCGGCATCTTGGGCAGCCACTTGGTGGTCGGCGGGATCTCGCCGTAGCCCTCCAGCATCACCGGCTTCTCGGCCATCACCACCAGCGGCACCAGGCGCTTGCCCTTGATGTGCTCGCTCATCTCGACCAGCAGCTGCGATACCGCCTTGGTCTCACCCGAGACGGCAGCGATGACCGCCGGCGCGCCGCCGTTGTAGGTGACGTGCTTGTATTTGATCGGCGTTGCGGCGCGGATCGATTCCATCATGTTGTGGCCGGCCGATGACAGGCCGGCGGTGGCGACCGGTATGTTGTCGCCGTCGCGCTTGAGCGCTTCCAGGAAGGCGCCGAAATCCTTGAACCCCGCCGCGGGATTGGCGGCGATGGCGCTGACATTGGCCACGGCAAAAAACGTCTTCCAGTCCTTCAGCTCGGTGTCGAGCAGTCCCAGCACGCGGTAGGTGCCGACATCGACGGCAGCACCGGCGGCCCAGGTGTAGCCGTCCTTGGCCGCTTCCAGCACGTTCTTGGTGCCGACCGAGCCCGACGCGCCGGGCTGGTTCACGACGACGAACTTCTGCTTCAGCTCAGCCTCGAGCTCGGCCGCGACGATGCGCGTCATCTGGTCAGTCGAGCCGCCCGCCGCCCACGGCACGATGATGGTGACCGGGCGGTCGGGCTTCCACGGATAGTCCTGCGCCGCCGCGGTGCCGGCAATCGTCAGACCCAGCGCCAGGCCGGCGGCGGCCAGAAGTCGTCTCATTGTCACCTCCCGTTGTCTTATGACGTTCGAAGTAACGAACTGGTTACTTATCGGCATAGACTGAGCGACCTTGCCGGTCATCGTCAAGACCCGCACTCCCGGGTCAACTCCCCGTCAACGTCCGGAACACCTCCAGCGACAGCTGGCCGAAATCGGCCGAGGCCCGCACCTCGACCGTGCGCGGCCGCGGCAGGTCGACGGTGCGGATGGCGGCGATGCGGCCAGGTCGTGGCGTCATCACCACGATGCGGTCGGACAGGAACACGGCTTCCGAGATCGAGTGGGTGACGAACAGCACGGTCTTGCGCGCGGCGTTGCCGGTCTCGCCCCAGATGCGCAGCAGCTCCAGGTTCATCTCGTCGCGCGTCATGGCGTCGAGCGCGCCGAACGGCTCGTCCATCAGCAGCAATGGCGGGTCCAGCAGCAGGGCGCGACACAGCGAGGCGCGCTGCTGCATGCCGCCTGACAATTCGCGCGGCAGCTTGGTGGCGAAATCGCCCAGCCCGACCGTGTCGAGCAGCTGGTGGGCGCGCTCGCGATAGCGTCGCGGATCCTTGCCCGCGAGCTCGGCCGGCAGCAGCACGTTGTCGAGGATCGAGCGCCACTTCAGCAGGATCGGCGCCTGGAACACCATGCCGACGTCGGCGATCGGATGGGTCACCGATCGGCCCGCGACCACGGCCTTGCCGCGGCTGGCCGGACGCAGGCCGGAGATGATGCGCAGCAGGGTGGATTTGCCGCAGCCGCTGGGGCCGACCAGCGAGACGAACTCGCCGCGCCCGACCTTGAGATTGATGCCGGCCAGCGCCTCGACCGGGCCGCTGTCGGCGACATAGGTCATGCCCAGCCCGTCGAGGTCGATCAATTCATTCGTCACGTTCGTTCCTCGTTCCCTCCCCCACGCAGTGGGGGAGGTGGCCGAAGGCCGGAGGGGGACCCCACGTGGTCTTTGCTACTGAGACCACGTCGGCTCCCCTCCGCCCCTTCGGGGCACCTCCCTGCGTGGGGAGGAAAAACATCTAGCGCCCGGCCGGCATGTCGACCTTGGTGAAGAACTCGGTCGTGAACGTCGCCTTGCAGTCGACCTTCTTGGGCAGGCCCATGTAGGTGTTCACCAGGTCGACCGAGTCGCACATCTTCTTTTCGTCGATCCAGCCGATGCCGTTCTTGGCGTAGCGCTCGGTCTTCATCAGCGACAGTCCGATCATCATGTTGGGCTCGATCACCGACAGGTCGACCTCGGGCACGCGCTTCTTGAGGATGGCGAGCGCCGCCTTGGGATCGGCCATCACGTCGCGCCAGCCCATGTACGAGGCCTCGAGGAAGGCCTTCAGCGCCTTGCCGCGCTCCTTCATGGTCTTGTCGCTGGCCATGATCGACATGCTGTACATGTCGAAGCCGAAATCGGCCCACGACAGCATCACCACGTTGCCGGCGCCCATCGCTTTCTCATAGAGCGGCAAGCCGGTGTTGTAGTCGCCCACCGTGTCGACGCGCTTTTCGGCCAAGGCTGCGATCTTGGCCGCCGGCTCGATGTTCACCCAGCTCACCTTGCTGGCATCGATGCCGTGCAGCTTGGCGAAGGCCGGGAAGATCTGGCGCTGGCTGTCGCCCGGCGGTGCCGCCGCCGTCTTGCCTTCGAGGTCCTTGGGCTTGGTGATCGGCGCACTCTTGGCGCTGAAGAAGTTCAGCGGCGTCTTGTCGAACACCATGCCGACGTCCTTGATCGTCGTGCCGCGCGCGATCGAGGCGATCACCACGGCGGCGTCGGCGAGGCCGGCATCGGCGCGGCCGGAGTCGACCTTGGCGATGGAGTCGCCGGAGCCCTTGGAGTTCTCCAGGGTGACGTCCAACCCCTTGGCCTTGTAATAGCCCTTCTCCAGCGCCACCCAGTAGGCCGCGTGGTCGCCGACCGCGAACCAGTTCAGTGCGAAGGTGAATTTCTCCAGCGGCTGCGCCGCCACCGGCGCGGCGGCGAGGCTTATGGCAACGGCACCGGCCGTGCGTGCAATCCATCCCATGGCAGTCTCCTTATCG